>BJHK01000027.1 GCA_014192425.1 Planctomycetia bacterium
CCTTGCTTCAGGATCGCCTCGATCACGCGACGGCGAAGGTCTTCTTGGGCCTCGGACGACAGCGAGCGAGCGTCTTTGTGTGCCATGCACCGACTATAGCGAGGTAAAGCGTATAAGTCAAGTATTTAACGCCCGGAGTAGTAACAGCCGGATCTACATGGTCACCGCCACGAAGGGGCTCGTGTGCCTGAAGAGCAAGTGACGACACGATCGGCGGTCGGCGGTCGCTGGGTCTATCCGTTCGGACCTGGGCTTTCAGAGTCCGGCGACCAGCCCGGCAGGGAGCAGCTCGGCGGCAAGGGGGCCGGGCTGGCGGAGATGAGCCGCGCCGGCCTCCCCGTGCCGCCGGGGTTCACGATCACCACCGACTGCTGCCGGGCGTTCTTTGCGGCCGGCGAGCGCTGGCCGGAAGGACTCGAGGAGGAGGTCCGGGCGGCGCTCGCGGCTCTGGAGCAGACGGTCGGCCGCCCGTTCGGCCGCGGCGCGACGCCGCTGCTCGTCTCCGTGCGGTCGGGGGCGGCGGTATCGATGCCCGGCATGATGGACACGCTGCTCAACTGCGGTCTCCATCCCGGCCTCGCCGACACGCTCGGCGCCGCCGCGGGGTTCTGGCCCGTCTACACGCAGTTCATCCTCATGTTCGCCCGCACGGTGGCGGGCATTCCGGCCTCCGCCTTCGGCACGGACGGCGCGGCGGAGGCGGCCGATCGCCGGTCGGTGGAGGCCTGCCTGCGGACCTATCGCGAGCAGACCGGCCACGACTTCCCCACCGAGCCGTGGCCGCTGCTCCGTGAGTGCATCAGCGCCGTGTTCCGCTCCTGGGGGAGCGACCGGGCCGTCACCTACCGGCGCCGCAACGACATCCGCGGCCTGCTCGGCACCGCCGTCAACGTCCAGGCGATGTTCCCCTCGGAGATCTCCGGCATCCTCTTCACCCAGGACCCGAACAACCTGCCCGCCGAGCGGATGGTGGTGGAGTCGTCCTACGGCCTCGGCGAGGCGGTCGTGTCCGGCGACGTGACTCCCGACCGGTTCCTCGTGCCGCGATCCGACTACGCGGCCTTCCAGACCGTTCTCGGCGACAAGAGCCACCAGGTCGCCGCGCTGGGGAGCGCCGGCCGTGGGGCCGCCGACGCGGCCAGCCTGACGCCCGAACAGGTGGCGGACGTCTGCCGCTTGGGGCTGCGGATCGAGGACTACTTCGGCCAGCCGATGGACATCGAGTGGGGCTGGGCCGACGGCCGCTTCGCCCTCCTCCAGAGCCGGCCGATCCGCGGCCTCGACGTGGCCCGCGATGTGGAGCCGGCCCGGCTCGCGGAGATCGAGCGGCTGCGCGGGCTCGCCGGCAGCGGCCGGCGCATGTGGGTGGCGCACAATCTCGGCGAGACGCTCCGGGCACCGACGCCCCTCTCCTGGGACATCGTCCGCCGGTTCATGAGCGGCGCCGGCGGGTTCGGCCGCTTCTACCAGGATCTCGGCTACCGCCCCGCGCCGCAGGTCTGCACGGAGGGATTCCTGGAGCTGGTCGGGCCACGGATCTACGCCGACCCGGACCGGGTGGCGCAGCTCTTCTGGGGCGAGAGCCCGCTGGGCTACGACCGCGACGCCCTCGCCAAGGACACCGCGATCCTCGACCAGGCACCGACCTTCTTCGACCCCGATCGGGCCGACGGGACGTTCTTCCTGCGCGTCCCGGCGATCGTGGCCACGATGCTCCGCGCCTCGCGGCGCTCGAAGCAGCTGCGCGGCACGGTCCGCGAATCGTTCGAGCGCCAGGCGCTGCCGCCGTACCTCGACTACGTGCGAGCGAAGCGCGGTCAGGACCTGACGCGGCTCGACACGCCGCAGGTCCTGGCCGAGCTCCACGACCGCTGCCGGCGGGTAATCGACGACTTCGGCAAGGAATCGCTCAAGCCGGGCTTCTTCGGCGCCCTGGCGTTCACCGAGCTGCGCGGCCTGCTCATGCAGCTCATGGGCTCCGCCGAGGGCAGCCGGGTGGCCTGCGAGCTGGCGATGGGCCTGGAGGGGGACACGACGGTCACGCAGAACGAGCTGCTCGAGCGGGTGGCCCACGGCGCGGCGGGCATCGGGGAGTTTCTCGAGGCCTACGGGCATCGGGCGGTGGGGGAAATGGAACTGGCCGAGCCCCGCTACCGCGAGCGTCCCGATCAGCTCGACAACGCGCTCGAGGCGATGCGGAGCGGCCGGTCGGCATCCGCCATCCACGAGGAGCACGTCCGGCGCCGGGCCGTCATGGAGGCGGAGCTGCCGGCGGTCCTGGCCCGCTGGGGCGGGGCGTCGTTTCGCGAGCAGGTCGAGGCGGCCGTCCGCGAGACGCACCGACTCCTCGCCTACCGCGAATCGGGCAAGCACTACCTGATGATGGGCTACGAACTGATCCGCCTGGCGATCCTCGCGCTCGCCGACCGCTGGGACCTCGGCCGCGACGTGTTCTTCCTGCGCCTCGACGAGCTGGCGCGGTTCGAACGGGACCGCGAGACGCTCGTGGCGGAGGTGGCGGCCCGCCGCGTCCGCTGGCAGGCGCTGCAGCGGCTCGACATGCCCGACGTCATCGATTCGCACGACCTGGCGCGGCTCGGGCTGCCGCGCGAATACGAGGCGGCCGCGGAACTCCGCGGCGAGGCCGTATCGGCCGGCATCACCACCGGCAGCGCCCGCATCGTCTTCGATCCGCGCGAGAAGCGCGACCTGGGCAGCGACGC
Source organism: Planctomycetia bacterium (assembly GCA_014192425.1). Lineage (NCBI taxonomy): Bacteria > Pseudomonadati > Planctomycetota > Planctomycetia > Planctomycetia bacterium. The sequence goes on from BJHK01000027.1 coordinate 2,724, forward strand.
GATCATCGTCTGCCCGTCGACGGACCCCGCCTGGACGTCGCTGTTCGTCAATGCCCGGGGCCTGATCGTGGAGAAGGGGGGCGTGCTCTCGCACGGCGCGATCGTGGCCCGCGACTTCGGCATCCCGGCCGTGGTCTGCAGCGGGGCGACCGATCGGATCCGCGAGGGGAGCCGGCTCCGGCTCGACGGCAATCGGGGCGTCATCCATCTGTTGGACGAGGCCTGAACGATGCTCGAGTCGATCAACGACCTGCTGCTGGCGATCGGCGATCCGCTGCTCAACTGGCTGCTCCGGCTGCCGCGGGACGTCGCAATCCTGATCGTGGCCGTCGGCACCGGCGCCATCATCACCGGCTCGCGGCTGTTCACGACCGACCAGGACCTGCTTTGGCGCTGCGGGCAGGACAAGCGCCGGCTCGGCGAACTGGTGCGGGAGGCGAAGCGGGGGCGTGACAAGGAGGCGGTCAAGCGGCACCGGCTCACGAAGACGCTCGTCGACCTGAAGGCCATGCGGCAGGAGTTCTGGCCGCTCGTCGCCGCCCTCGTTCCGATCGCCATCCTCGGCTCGTGGTGCTTTCAGCGGCTCGCGTTCCTGCCGCCGCGGGCCGGCGATGCGCTGACGCTCGAGGCCCACGTGCCCGTGTCGGCCATCGGGTCGCTGGCGCACGTCGTGCCGCAGCCGGGCGTCGAGGAGGTGTCCGGCGCGGAGCGGCCGCAGTGGATCGCCACGGTCGGGGAGTTCGACGATCCGGCCTTCCCCGCCGCGATCGACGGCGGCGTGGCCCGCTGGCGGCTCCGGGCCGCGGCCCGCCCCGAGCCCTATCGGCTCACGATCCGCCACAGGGACTGCAGCGTGGAGAAGCGGCTCCTCGTCGGCCAGCCGACCTACGCGGCGGAGCTCGAGATCTATCCGCCCGGCAGCCCGATCGAGTACGCCCGCATCGCCATGCAGCCGGCGAAGTTTCTCGGGCTCGTGCCCGGGATCGAGCGGTTCGGCGTGCCGCCGTGGCTGGTCGCCTATTTTCTGATCGCCATCCCGTCGGTCAGCCTGCTCAAGCGACTGACGGGCATCCGCTGACACGACGCTCACGACGCCGCGGCGGGACGGGTTTTTGGTTACAATCGTCACCATGCACCCGGCCCGCCTCGGTCCCTACGAGATCCATTCCCGGCTCGGCCAGGGCGGCATGGGGGAGGTGTTCGCGGCCACGGACACCGCCACGGGCCAACGGGTCGCGGTGAAGACGCTCGCCTCCCACCTCGGGGGCAATCCGGCGTTGCGGCAGCGGTTCGTCTCCGAGATCAACGCCCTCCAGACGCTGCGGCACCCGGGAATCGTGGAGCTCCTCGCCTTCGGCGAGGACGATGGGCGGCCGTTCTTCGCGATGGAACTCGTCGTCGGCAGGAGTCTGGAGCAGACGCTGCGGGATGGCCGCCGCTACTCGTGGCGCGAGACCGTGGCCATCGCCCTGGAGGTCGCGCGGGCGCTGAAGTTCGCCCACGATCATGGCGTCGTCCACCGCGACCTGAAGCCGGCCAACCTGCTGCTGCTCGACACGCCGCGCGACGGCGTCTCGGTCAAGCTCGCCGACTTCGGCATCGCCCGGCTGTTCGGCGACACCGGGCAGACGAGCGCGGGTACCGTCGTGGGCACGGCCGAATACATGGCTCCCGAGCAGGCGACCGGGGCGCCGGTCGATCACCGCGCGGATCTGTATGCCACGGGCCTGGTGATGTTCGCGATGCTCGCCGGTCGGCCGCCGTTCACGGACGCCAATGCCGCCACGATCCTCGCCCGGCAGCGGAGCGAGCCGGCACCCCGGGTGTCGGCGCGGGTGGGGGGAGTTCCTGCGGCGCTCGACGACCTGATCGACAGGCTGCTCGCCAAGAATCCGGCACACCGACCGGCCAACGCACTGCTCCTGCAGCGGATCCTCACGGCCATCGATGTCCTGCACGGCGCTGCCGAGCCCAACCCGCCCACGGCCGCCCCTGCGGCCCTGGCCCTCCTCGGCCCGACGCTCGACATGCCGGCCGTGGCCCCCGCGGACGCGCCGCTGCTGACCGCCGTGGGGCAGACCCGGACCGGGCTCGCGACACCCGCGCAGCAGCCGACGCGCGAGGACGCGCGGTCGGAGAACGGTCCGGAAGCCGCGACGCCCGGCCGGACGCGGTTCACGACCGTGGCCGAACTCGACGCCCGGCTCGCCGCCGCCGCCGTTCGGGACGCGACGATCACGCGGCAGCGCCAGGCGTCGGGGGTGCTCGCCGCCACAGCCGTTCTCGGCCTCGCCCTGCTGCTGGCGGCGCGGCCGCCGTCGGCGGCCGACCTCGACCGTCGCATTCGGGCCATCGAGGCCGACGAGACCGCCGACCTGCGCGACGCCTGGCCGCTGATCGACGAGTTCCTCGACCGCTATCCGGACGACCCGCGGGCCGGCCGGATCGCCGGCCTCGGTCACCGGCTCGACGTCGATGCCCTCGAGCGGCGGGCCCGGCGCCGGCCGCCACCGGGCCGGGTGCTCGAGGCAGTGGAACGCGACTATCGGGCCGCGATGGAACGTGCCGCCGAGAGCCCGGCGGCGTGCCTGGCGGCGCTGGAGGCGATCAGCGCCGTGCGCGGCCCCGCCGGCAATCCGCACGCGTCGCCGGGCGAAGCCGAGGAGTCGCTGTGGCTGGCGCTGATCCGCCGGCAGATCGAGCGGTTCACGCCGCTGGCCGAACGCGAGCGGGCGGAGGATGCCGCCCGGGCGAAGGCCACGCTGGCCGAGGCCGCCGGTCTCACCCGGCAGGCGGCGGCCGAGACCGACGGCGGCCGTCGTGCCGACCTCCGCGCCCGCCGCCGCGGCCTGCTCACGGGCATCGTCGAAGTGTTTGCCGGCCGGCCGCATGCCGAGGACAGCGTCGCCGAGGCCCGGCGGTTGCTGGCCGCCGGAGAGCCCGCCGAGTCCGCCGCCCTGACGCCCCCCATCCCCCCCGGACCAGACCAGCCATGACGGATGTCTCTCCCGCGGCCCACTCGCGCCGGCGCAGCCACGAGGCCTTTGCCCGGGCGCGTAGCCTCATCCCCGGCGGCGTCAACTCGCCGGCCCGCGCGTTCGGCGGCGTCGGCGGCGAGCCGATCTTCTTCGCCTCCGCGACGGGCCAGCGGCTCACCGACATCGACGGCAACACCTACCTCGACTACATCGGCTCGTGGGGGCCGATGATCCTCGGCCACCGGCATCCGCGGGTCGTGGCGGCGATCGAGCGCACGCTCGCCAGCGGCACGAGCTACGGCGCCCCGACCGAGGGGGAGAGCCGGCTCGCCGAGCTGATCATCGACATGGTGCCGTCGATCGAGAAGGTCCGGCTCGTGAGTTCGGGCACCGAGGCGGCGATGACGGCCGTGCGGCTGGCCCGCGGGTTCACGGGGCGGGAGCGGATCGTGAAGTTCGCCGGCAACTACCACGGCCACGCCGACAGCCTGCTCGTGGCCGCCGGGTCGTCGGCCGCCACGCTCGGCGCCCCCGACTCCCCCGGCGTGACCCGGGGCACGGCCCGCGACACGATCGTGCTCGAATACAACGACCCCCAAGGGCTCGAGGACGTGTTCGCGGCGCAGGGCGGCGAGATCGCGGCCCTGCTCATGGAGCCGGTCGTCGGCAACATGGGGCTCGTCGTGCCGACGGCGGAGTTCCTGGCGGTCGCCCGCCGGCTCACCGAGCGGCACGGGACCCTGCTCGTGTTCGACGAGGTGATGACCGGGTTTCGGCTCGCCGCCGGCGGCGCCCAGGAGATCCTCGGCGTCACGCCCGACCTGACGACGCTCGGCAAGATCGTGGGCGGGGGATTGCCGCTGGCCGCCTACGGCGGCCGCTCCGACGTCATGGACCACGTCCTCCCGGTGGGCAAGGTGTTTCAGGCGGGCACGCTCGCGGGCAATCCGCTGGCGGTCGCGGCCGGCACGGCGACGCTGGAAGAACTCCGCGACAATCCGCCGTATGCCCATCTGGAGCGGCTCGGCAGCCGGCTCGAGGCGGGGTTCCGCGCGGCGGCGGCGGATGCCGGCATCACGGCCTGGACCGCGCGGGTGGGGAGCATGATGACGACGTTCTTTCAGTCCGGCCCGGAGGCCGTCCCGGTGACCGGCTGGAAGACCGCGTCGCAGAGCGACACCCGCCGGTACGCGGCCTTCTTCTGGGGCATGATCGATCGCGGCGTGTATCTTCCCTGCAGCCAGTACGAGGCCCTGTTCTTCTCCGCGATGCACACCCCGGACGACATCGAGGCCACGGTCGCCGCCGCCCGGGCGACGCTCGCCGCGATCGCCGCCACCTGAGAGACCCACCGTCATGGACGCCCTGAAATCGTTTCTCGACCTGTTCCTGCACGTCAACGAGCATCTCGAACGGCTCGTCACCGCCTGGGGCCCGTGGACCTACGTCCTCCTGTTCGCGATCATCTTCTGCGAGACGGGCCTCGTGGTGACGCCCTTCCTGCCGGGCGACTCGCTCCTGTTCGCGGCGGGCACGATGGCCGCCCTCTATCCGGAGCACCTCGGTCTGCCGACGCTGCTCGTGATCCTGATCGTGGCCGCGATCCTCGGTGACACGGTCAACTACGCGATCGGCCGCTGGATCGGCCCCCGGGCGTTCACGATCAACCGCTGGTTTCTCAAGCACGAGCACCTGGAGCGGACGCAGGCCTTTTATGCCCGGCACGGCGGGAAGACGATCGTCCTCGCCCGCTTCGTGCCGATCGTGCGCACGTTCGCCCCGTTCGTGGCGGGCGTGGGAAAGATGCACTACCCGACGTTTCTGTTCTACAACGTCGTCGGCGGCGTGGCCTGGGTGGCGATCTGCGCCCTGGCGGGCTACTTCTTCGGGACGATCCCCGCGGTCCGCAAGAACTTCGAACTCGTCGTCGTCGGCATCGTGATCGTGTCGGTGCTGCCGCTGGCCTGGGAGTGGTGGGCCGCCCGGCGCCGCCACAGGCACGGGGGCTGAACACGGCGGTGCGGGCCCCGAGACATGTCGAATCCACTCGACATCGCCTGTAGTGTCGACTAAACTCGACACCGTCCTTAGTGTCGACTACACTCGACAAAATGAATGCGGAGACATTTCTGACGATCGCGGCGGACTGGAGCCACTGGGACGCAGCCCCTCCGCGGTCCGTCCCCAGGTCCGTCCGGCTGCCGGTCGAACTGCGGCCGGACGTGGCACTCGTCATCCAGGGGGTGCGCCGCGGCGGCAAATCGACGCTGCTCCGGCAGCTGCTCGACCATTACGGCCTCGACCGCTCGCGGTGCCTGTTCGTGAACTTCGAGGATCCCAGGCTCGCGCCGGCACTCGACCATGTCACGCTGCAGCTGATGGTCGACGCCTTCGAGGCTGATCGCGGCCCCGGCTGCGCCTACTTTCTCGACGAGATCCAGTGGGTCGATGGCTGGCAGCGGTGGCTGCGGTCGCAGCTCGACCGGCCGCGCGGCAGGCGGTTCGTCGTCACCGGTTCCAATGCCCATCTGCTCTCGGGTGAACTCGCCTCCTCGCTCACCGGCCGGCACCATACGGTGGAGCTTTTTCCCTTCGACTTCGCGGAGTTTCGCCGCGCACGGCCACGGGCCACGCTCAGTGACTACCTGGAATGCGGCGGTTTTCCGGCGCCGGCCACGTCGCGCGACCGTGACCTCCTGCTCCGTGGATATTTTCAGGACATCGTCGACCGTGACATGCGGGACAGGGTGGCGGCCCGGTCAACCCGGCCGCTTCGGCAGTTGGTGCAGATGCTGTACGAGTCGGCCGGGGCCGAGATGAGCGTGCGGCGGGCGGCGGCGAGCCTGGGCATCTCGGTCGACACAACGAGCCTGTACATCGAGGCTGCGGAGACCGCTTACCTTGCATTCGGCTGCCCGTTCTTCGCCTGGTCGGCCCGAAAGCGGGCGGCGCGGAATCGCAAGTTCTATCCCGTGGACACTGGGCTGCGCCGGATCGCGGTCGCGGCGACGGGGCAGGACCGGGGCAAGCAGCTCGAATGTGCCACGTACCTCTTGCTGCGGCGGCGGTTCGGTGAGGTGAGTTACTGGCGGGGTGCCGGCGAGGTCGATTTCGTGATCAATGCCGGTCGCGGACCGACCCCGGTGCAGGTGAGCTGGGATCAGCCGACGGAACGTGCCCGCCGGGCGGTGGACGAGTTTCACGAAGCCCATCCCACGGCCCGGGAACCGGTGTTCGTGACCGCCCGGTCGTTCGCGGCCGGCGTGCCCGATCTTCCGGGCCGTGAAGCCGGCTGATCAGCGCAGGTGAAAGTCGATCACCACCGGCAGGTGGTCGCTGGCGGTCTTGGCGAGGCTCGTGCGCACGACCCGGGCGTGGCGGACGTCGATCGGGCCGCGGACGAAGGCCTTGTCGAGGGCGCCGACCGCGAGCCAGGCGGGAAACGTGCGGAACCGGCCGCGCGGGCTGGTCACCTGCCTGAACCCGTTCGCGGCGAGCGCCGCCGGGGCGAGCGAGTCGCGCCAGTCGTTGAAGTCGCCGACGATCAGCGTCGGGTGGCGGTCGGCGGAGCGGAAAAGCATGTGGCCGAGGAGCCGGCCCACCTGCCAGTGCCGCTCGCGCTCGGCGAGGCCGAGGTGGGTGTGGACGAGGTGCAGCGGCCCTTCCGGCGAGTCGACGACGAGAAGCTGGGCGCCACGCGGCTTCCGCGATCCCTGGCGGAGCGAGAGTCGGTGGCGGCCCGCGACCGGCCAGCGCGAGAGGACGAGGTTTCCATAACTGCCGTCGCCGACGGCGACATTCGACTGGAACACCGCATGGCAACGCAGCACCCGGGCGAGGAGCCGGGGCTGGTCGTCGAAGCGGCTGCGCCGGACGAGCCGGTCCACCTCCTGGAGGCAGATGATGTCGGGGTTTTCGGTCTCGATGCAGTCGATGATCCGGGCGAGGGAGTACCGCCGGTCGCGGCCCCCGATCCCCTTGTGGATGTTCCAGCTCAGGAGCCGCATCGGTCAGCCGCCCGCGGCGCCGCGGCGCCGCATGTAGCAGGCCTGGACCCGGGCCACGCACGACCGGCCGTCGGCGCTTGTGCTGGCACAGGCCGCATCCGGGGCCGCGGCCCGGGCGACAATCGTCCGGACCCGCGTCGGCACGCCCTCGGCGAGGTCGCGGTCGACGTCGTCCACGGTCAGGCCGTGGCAGGCGCAGAGCGGCGCAGCCGGATCCTTGGGCCAGAACAGCCCGTGGGCATCGCTGACCGGGATCGACCGTTCGAGGAGGTCGAAGTAGGCGACGTCGCAGGATGGCGTGCCGCAGAAGTAAGCCGGCTCGCCGAGCGCGTCGCCGCGGCCGGGGCGGACGTGGGCGGCGAGCGTCACCGTGCCGACGGCGCTGCCGGCATGGCCGCAGGCCGGGCAGAGCGGGGGCGTGTCGCCGTCGGGCTCGCGGCAGAAGGCCTTGTTCATGTGGGCAATTCTACCGCGTTGGCAGCGCGGGGCGTCGGCCAAATCGCCGCCGGCGTCTCTGCCATCTCAAGAGCGTGCTCTGGCACGACGCAGGCGTCGGTGGGCTGCCGTCGAGCCCGCCGCTCACTTCCAGCGATAGGCCGAAAGCCCCTCGAGGTCGCGGACGTAGACCTCGTCTCCCTCGACCGCCAGGTGGGCCCAGCTCTCGGCCGTCGCCACCTTCGCCGTGCCGACGAGGTCGTATTGCTCGGGCGTCGCCCGGATCAGTCGCAGGTCGCCGGTCTCGTCGAGGGCTAGGATCCGGTCCCCCTGCGCGACCAGGCTCCAGTAGCGGCCAAAGGGCTTCGTCACCCACGCCTCCTTGCCGGTGGCGAGGTCGAGACAGGCGAACCGCTGGTTCCGCAGGTGCACGTAGGCGTGGCCGCCGATCACGATCGGCGACGACATATAGCCCTGAATCTTGTTCCGCCACACCTGCTCCACCGGCTTCTCGGCCCGGGCCGGATCGACGGCAAACAGCCACGAGCCACCGCCGTAGCTCGTCGTGAACACCTTGCCGTCGTGCACGATCGGCGTGACGATGTTCATGCCCCGAAAGGCCTCGACCTTCGTCTTCCAGAGCACCGTGCCCGCCTCGGGATCGATGCCGGCGAGGTCGTCGCGGGTCTGGACGAGAATCTGCGGCGCGCCGCCGAGTTCGACCGGATAGGGAGACGAAAACGCGCTGCCCATCATGCCGCCGCCGTCGTCGAGCACACGCCACACGACCTTGCCCGTTCTCTTGTCGAGCTTCACGAAGCCCGCGCCGGCCTGGACGAAGACGTGGTCGCCGCGGACCAGCGGGCTCGACACGAACCCGAACGAGGGCAGGGGGCTCTTCAGGTCCTGCATGAAGTCGAGCCGCCAGATTTCCCGGCCGGTGGCGACGTCGAGGCAGACGAGCACGTCACGCATCCCGGCGACGTAGACGCGGTCGCCGTCCACACAGGGAGTGGAGCGGATCCAGGAGCCGTTGGAGGCGGCGAAGAACGGCACCTTGAGGGAGCCCTCCCACGACGCCTGCCAGAGTTCCCGCCCGCTGACGCGGTCGAGCGCCCGCACGTGCTCCGTCTTCTTGTCACGGGTCTCGGTGACGATCACGGCCCGGCCGGCGATCACCGGTCCGGAGTAGCTCGGGCCGAGGTCGAGCCGCCAGCGTTTTTCCAGCCGCGACTCGTCGAGGCCGTCGGGCCAGCGCCGGTCCGCGGCCACGAAGCCGTCCCGGTTCGGCCCGCGCCACTGCCCCCACGGCGTCTCGGCGTGGGCCGTCGCCGCGACCAGCATGACCACGGCGAACGTCCGCATCACGCGTCCTCCAAAAAAGGTGCCAGCCACCAAATCTGGGTAACTTAGCAGATTGCCCAGATTTGGTGGCTGGCACCTTTTGCGGATCGCACCATGCTCGACTTCGACACCGGCCACCGGCTCCTCGCAGAACTCCGGCTTCCGATCGATCGCTCCGCCGAATTCGCGGCCCGCGCCGCCACGCTGCCCGCTCCGCTCGCCGCCATCGCGGGCCGGTTCATCGCCGCGCGGGCGGCCGGCACGGCCGCCGACGAGTGGGCCGGCGTCGCCGCCGACCTCGCGGGCTGCGACGAACGCCAGCTCGTCGATATCTTTTCGGTGCTCCTGCCTGGTCTCGCCGCCGCCGCGGTGCGGACCTGGCGGTCGATCGGCGCCGGTTTCATCTCGGATTTCCGGTCGCCGCTCCCCTGCCGCGCCCGCGATCCGGGGGTAAACCTCGGCAAGCAGATGGACTGGCTGCGGGCGACGCAGCGGGTGTTTCTGGACTATCCCGCCGGGATCACGACCGCCGAGGGACTCGCCGTCTGGGCCCCGTACTTCGTCGAGCCGCTGATCCGCAGGATCTTCGAGACGCTCGTGCTTATCGAGGGGGCAGAAGCGACGGAGCACGTGGGGCGACTCCTTGCCGGCGTGATCGACGAGGGGGACGACGCCGGCCACAACGTTCTCGACACGCTGCGGCTCACGCTCGACGATCGCCATCCCGCCAGCATGTTCGCCGGCCACGTGCCGCGGGCCTTGTGGCGGAGCGGCAATGCCGAGGCGCACGCCGCGCTCCTCGAATGCCTAGCCTCGGGGCAGGGCCGTGATCATCACCGGCTCATCGTGCGCGGAGCCGCCGAGGCGGGCCTCGACCACGTGCAAAGCGTGCTCCGCTGCCTGCTCGCCCACCGGGATGCCCTGTCGCCGGCGGTGAGAACCGAAATCCTCGGCTGGTTCGGGCTGCCCGCCGCCGATAGCCCGGCGGACGCAATCGCCGGCTTCGTCGAGCAGATCCTCGAGGCCATCGACGCCCGGTCGCTGGGCCTGCCGTGCCCCACCGACTCGCCAGGCCTGTTGTTCCACGCCTGGGCTGCGCTGGCCGAGGACGTGCACGCGGGGGGGCCGATCCTCGCGCAGGTCCTCGCCGGCGAAGACATTGACGCCAGGGTCGGCGCGGTCCTGCTCGCCGGCCGTGTTTCCCATCCCGCGGCCCTGCCGGTTCTCGACACGGCACTGTCCGATCCAGATCTGCGTGTCGCCCTAATCGCCGTCAGCCCCCTGGAAGAGGCCAAACGGCAAGCCGCACCTGCGGACCGGCCGAACCGGCTGCGGCGGCTCATCGACCTTGCCCGGCGGGTGATCGACGCAGAGCCCGGCCTTGAAGCCCTGAGCGGTGCCCACCCGGGCACGTTCCTCGTCCGCATCCAGGCCGCCATGAGGAATGCCTGGGCCGATGAGCCGGTGACGGTGCTCGGCGACATGATCGACAGGCCAGAGTTCTACCAGTACCTGTACCTTCCCGCCGATTACTGTCCCCCGGACACCGCTGCAATCGAGCCGCTGATCGATCGGGCCCGGCCGCTCCCGCGGGGGCAGTCGTTGGCCGACACCCGCCCCCACTGCTTCCTCGCCCGGGCCGTGATGACGCCCGCCCAATGGTACCGCTGGCTGGCACCGCAGGCCGAATCACAGGCGGGCATCGGGTGGCAGCAGCGTCGACTCGTTCGGAACCTCGACACCGAAGGCATGACCTCGGTCTGTGAACGCCTCTGCTCAGATCCCCGACCGCGGGTCCGCCGCGCCGGCCTGAAGATCGTTCTCGAGGCCCTCGAAACTGCCGGCGGCGGCCGGTGCCTGAACCTGGCGCGGTCAATTGTCCGCGACACGGCCCGCAGCCCGCGGCAGTCCGTCGAGTCGGACGACGAGTCCGTCCTGCTGGCGGCGATCGAGGCCGACCTCGCCAGGCGGGACGGCGTCGAGATCCCCTCGCTGCCCGGCGCCGTCGGCGCCGCGTTTCCCGATCTCGTGGCCACGCCGCGGTGGACGCCCCGGCCGCGGCCGATCCGCCGATTCACGCCCCGCTGCGCGGCCCTGTTCGCCGCCCTCGACACCGTCGTCGGCGACTTCTTCGCGGAGCATGGGGACGTGCTCCGCGACCTGGCAACGCGGATTCCCGGCGACCATCGCCCGGCCGAAAGTCGCGCCCAGTCGCTCGACCGACTTCCGTGGTTCCGACCGCACCTCGCCCCGTGGCTCGATCGGCTGCATCTGCGGGCGGTCGAGTGGTGGTCTGGGAACGGACCGCAGGCGGAGCAGGGGGACGGCCTCGACCTCGTCCGCCTCGGCACGCTCCGGCGCGGCGTGTTCGTTGACGATTTCAAGCGGACACATCTCGAGTCCATCGGGATCGACTTTGGCCCGCTCGTCGCGCTGCAGGTGCCGCAGGGGCTGTTCGGTCGGCTGGAGCCCACCGGCGGCTCCGAGCCGGAAGTGGTCGCGGAGTTCGCCGCCATCGGCGCGGCGAACCACGCGCGGACGGTGTGCATGCTGTTCGAGCATGTTCTCGCGCTCCGTGGCACGTGGCAGGACTACGACTGGATGCTGGATGTCGCCGAAACGATGTGCGCCGCCGTGTCCGCGGAGCTGCTTATGTACATGGACCGCAGTCTCTCCGTCGTGTACGGGCAGGTCGTCCCGGTCGAGGCCTGGCTGCGTTCCCCCGCCGCCCTGCATGCGGAACGGGAGCCTGTCGAGATCGTCCGCAGGCTGTTCGTCATCCGGCGGCACACCGGCTCCTGGCGCTGGCACGACGGGACAGATGACGGGTTTTACCTGCGCAGCCATGCCGGCGGCGGCGCGACGCTCGCCGACATGCTGCGGGCCGTGCTGGACAAACCCCCGAGCACCTGGGAGTCCCCGCGGCTTCCGCGGGAGTTTGTCGAGCAGAGCCGGACGATGTCGCCCCAGCGGGCGGAGGACTTCATCGCTTTGCGCGACCGGCTGGCGGCGTGCCTCGTCGCTGCCGAGACCACCCGCGCCAACGACACGCCGACCGACTGGACGACGCTGGCCGCCACGGTGGGCCATCTCGAGGGCTTCGAGCACTGGCTGCGGGCGGTGGAGGGGAGTGCCGCCATCGGGCTCGCGCGGCTCGCGGGCGACCGCACGTCCCGGCGCCAAACGATCTCCAGGCTGGTGAAGTCGATTCATCCCCAGCCAACGCTCGATCAAGATGCGGCGGTCGCCGGCATCGCCGACCTGCTGGCACGGCGGCGGGTGACGCAGGCCCATCTTCTCCAGGCGGCGTTCCTCGCCCCGCAGTGGCTCGGGATCGTCGGCCGGGCGATCGGCTGGCCCGAGCTGCCGCGGCTCTACGAATGGCTCACCGAACTCGAGCGGGTCGCCACGGCCTGGAATGACGAGGATGACGCCCCATCCGCAGACGACGATGCCGACCCGCCGGCGGCGAACGAACCCGCCGCCGGGCCGGCAGCGACCGCCGCCTCCCCGACCGTGGAACGCTGGTACGAACGGGTGCCCGACGGCCTCGACGACCGGCAGATCACACGCCTGCTCGGTGCCGCCCGCGTGATCATGGCCCCAAAACTCCTCGAGCAGGTGCGGACCTGCATCAACATCCTCCATCAACGGGTCGATCGTGGTCAGCTCGTCGCGAGGGCCCTCGCGGCCGAGATGCCGATCGACCCGATGCCGTTGGCGTTCGTGCCGCTCACGCCCGGGGCGGGACGGTTGCCCGACCTGATCGAGCGGCGGCAGGCCCTCGCCCACCTCCGGCAGGTCGCCGGGACGGTGCGGCGCAAGCGAGACGCGATCGAGACGGTCGATCGCGCGTTGAGCCTGCTCGCTCGCAGGGCGGGCCTCGGCACAGCGGAGCGACTCGACTGGCTGCTCGCGGCCGCGGCCGGCTACGAGAGGCCGGACGTGGTGACCGCGGAGGAGTGCGAGGCGCGGATCGTAATCGATCGATGGGGCAGGCCGGCCTGCCTGTTCACGAAGCGGGGCAAGGGCGTGAAGACCGCGGCCGCACCGCTCAAGAAGCACCCCGGATTCAAATCGTTCCAACAGCGGTTCAAAGCCGTGCAGGCCTTCTTCGATCTCACCTGCAGCATGGCGACGGAGGCCATGCTGCGGTGCTGGTGGCACGCGGCCGACGAGTGGGCGTGGCTCGGGCGGCATCCGCTCGTGCAGGGTGTGCTCTCGGCCCTGCTCGTGACCGACGGCGGACGGGTCGGCCTGCTCACGGCTGACGGCCGCGGACTGACCGGCGTCGACGGTCGGTTCGCGCCGCTCAATGCGTCCGCTCCGCTCCGCATCGTACACCCGGTGGAACTTGCGATCTCCGGCGACCTGCCGGCGTGGATCGCCCGCCTGCAAGCCGAGGGAATCGGGCAGCCGTTCGAGCAGGTGGAACGTCGGGTGCATCTGGCCGCGGATCATCCCGGCATCGACGAGGCCGGGGAGTTTCGGCCGCTTCCGCAGGCCGTCTGCGATGACCAACGGCTCGCTGCCGCCCTGTATGCCGCGGGCTGGCGGGGCATTTTCGAGCCGGGAGTGAGGTGGCGACGGTTCCCCTCCTTCAGTATCGAGGCCCGCGTGGCTCTCGAGGCCGGCCTCGACGGCGCGACCCGGGTGACGACGCTCTCGTTCACGACCCGGGCGTCGCGGCCGCTTTCGATGGGTGCCGTGCCGCCGATCGTGTTTTCGGAGGCGGTTCGCGATCTGGAACGGGCCGCGGAGGCGGCGCAGGTCGGCGGGCCATCCTGAAAGCGGGCCGGGCGGGTCAGGCGAAGCCGCGTTGCCGGAGGAGGGCGTCGATCCGCGGGTCGCGGCCGCGGAACAAGCGGTAGCCGACGGCGGGATCGACCGTGTTGCCCGCCGCCAGCACGTGCCGCTGGAAGCGGCCGGCGACGCCTGCGTCCCAGGCGCCGCCCGGGGATTCTTGAAAGGCCTCCCAGGCGTCGGCGGCCAGCGTGTCGGCCCACAAGTAGCTGTAGTAGCCGGCCGCGTAGCCGTCGTCGGCGAAGACGTGGTTGAAGTGCGGGATCCGGTGCCGCATCACGATCTCCGCCGGCATGCCCAGGGCGGCGAGCGTCTCCCGCTCGAAGGCCCGCGGATCGATGGCGACGTCCCCCGCGAGGTGCAGCCGCATGTCGACGATGGCGCTGGCCAGATACTCGACCGTCTGGAACCCCGCGTTGCACGTCTCCGCGCGGCGCAGCCGGGCGACGAGGTCGGGAGCGATCGGCCGGCCGGTGCGGACGTGGAGGGCAAACCGCTCCAGCACCTCCGGTGTCGCCAGCCAGTGCTCGAGCACCTGCGACGGCAGCTCGACAAAGTCGCGGGCCACGTTCGTGCCCGACAGTGACGGAAACTCGACGGCCGACAGCAGGCCGTGGAGCGCATGGCCGAACTCGTGAAACAGCGTCCGCGCGTCGTCCCAGCTCACGAGCACCGGCTCCCCCGGCGCCGGCCGGGCGAAGTTGCAGGTGTTGGAGACGAGCGCTTGAGCGCCGCCGTCGAGCCCGTGCTGCGGCCGAAAACTCCCCATCCAGGCCCCCGACCGTTTGCCTGTCCGGGCGAACGGGTCGAAGTACCAGAGGCCGACCGTGCCGCCGTCGCGCCGCAGCACCCGCCAGACGCGGACGTCGGGGTGATGGACGGGAACCGATCCGTCCGTCACCGGCTCGAAGACGAGGCCGAAGAGCCGCTCCGCCGTGAAGAACATGCCCTCGCGCAGGTTGTCGAGTTGCAGGTGCGGCAGCACCTCCGCCTGATCGAGGTCGTAGGTCGCCAGCCGCACCTTCTCGGCGTAGTGCCGGTAGTCCCAGGCCGCGATCCTGATGCCTGCGGCTTCTTGATCGGCGACAGCCTGCAGCGCCGCAACCTCGTCGCGCACGCGGGCCACGGCCGGTTTCCACACCGCCTCCATGAGCGCCACGGCCCGCTCCGGCGTGCCGGCCATCGAGTGCTCCAGCCGCCAGTGGGCGTGGGTGGGGTAGCCGAGCAGCCGGGCCCGGCGGGCACGGAGGATAAGAATCCGCGCCGCGACGGCGTTGTTGTCGGTCGCGCCGCCGCCGTCACCGCGGCCCACGAACATCCGCCATACCCGCTCGCGCAGGTCGCGGCGCGAGGCATGCACGAGGAACGGCTCGACGGCGGACCGGGTGTTGGCGATCACCCAGCCCGGCAATCCAGCGGCCAAAGCCGCCTGCCGGGCCGCATCGCGGAGCGGCTCGGGCAGCCCCTGCAAGTCCTCGGCCGCCGTGAGGTGGATCGTCCGCTCGGCCTCGTCGCGGAGCACGTTCTGGGAAAAGGTCGTGTGCAGGGCGGCGAGCTCGGCGTTGACCGCGGCGAGTTCATGCTTGGCAGTCGCGTCGAGCCGGGCGCCGGCCCGCACGAGGTCGGTGTGCTGCAGCCAGGCGAGCCGCTGCGCTTCGGGCCCGAGGCCGGCCTGGTCGCGGCCGGCGAACACGGCGGCGATCCTGTTACAGAGCCGCTCGTCCTGCACGATCCGGTCGGCGTGGGCGGCCAGCCGCGGTGCGACCTGCCGCTCGACCTCCTGCACCGCATCGTCGCTGAGGCCGGCGGTGTAGGTCTCGTAGACGGCGAGGGCGCGCTCGAGCGACCGCCCGGACAACTCGTAGGGAACGTTGGTGTTGGTGAACGTGGCCGGCTCGTCCTTCAATCCGATCCGTTCGAGCGCGGCGATCTGTTCCGCCATGCCCGCCGCGATCGCCGGCTCGAGGTCGGCGGCTGCCACGCCGGCCAACGGCGGCACGCCGCCACACGGCCCGGTCCACGGGCGGGCGAGCGTCGGGAGCGTCGAATCGGAATCTGCGGTTACGGTCATCTGAGGAACCTCGATCCGCAGGCCATCCTGCATCCAAGAAAAAAGAAGAAAAAAGGTGCCAGCCACACAATCTGGAGACCCTAGCAGATTGCCCAATTTTGGTGGCTGGCACCTTTTGTCTCGCCGCACCGAACGCGGATCAGCACGCCGGTCGTGCGCGGCCCCGAGGTATGATCGGGTGCATGGACGACTTCCTCGCCGCGGCCTGGAAATGGTGGATCGCCCTCTGGCCGCACCTGCTGGCGACCGGCATCCTCTGCATCAACGTGGCCGCCTCGATCCACGCCATCCTCCTCAAGCGCGATACGCGCAGCACGATCGGCTGGGTGGGCCTGATCTGGGCATCGCCGGTGTTCGGGGCGGTCGCCTACGCGCTGCTGGGCGTCAACCGGATCCGCTCCCGGGCGACGCGGCTCCGGGCCGGCCAGACGCGAATCGTCCACGAACTCCGCGCGGCCCTGCCCGATTCCGACCGGCTCCGGACGGCGCTCGGGCCCGACGCGGCGCCGCTCCGGTCGCTGGCCACGCTCGTGGAGACCGTCAGCGAACGGCCGCTGGTGGACGGCAACGCCATCGAGCCCCTGCGCGGCGGCGACGAGGCCTACCCGCTGATGCTCGCCGCCATCGACGGGGCGACGCGCAGCGTGGGCATCTGCTCCTACATCTTCGACAACGACCCGACCGGCCGGCTGTTCGTCGATTCCCTGGCCCGGGCGGTGGACCGCGGCGTCGCCGTCCGCGTTCTCGTCGACGGCATCGGCTCGACCTACACGATTCCCTCGATCGTCGGCCTGCTCGACGGCAAGGGGGTGCGGGTCGAGCGGTTCCTGCCCACGAGCGTGCCGTTTTACTTTCCCTATGCCAACCTGCGCAACCACCGCAAGATCATGGTCGTGGACGGGGCGGTCGGGTTCACCGGTGGCCTCAACATCCGCGACGGCTGCTGGCTCGAGCACCAGCCGCGGCACCCGGTCCGCGACACCCACTTCCGCCTCCGCGGCCCGATCGTCGCCCAACTGCTCGAGGTCTTCGTCGAGGACTGGGAGTTCGCCGCCGAGGAGCCGCTCGCCGGCCCGGCCTGGGAGCCGGACCTGTCCCCTGCCGGCACGACGCTCGCCCGCGGCATCCGCTACGGACCCGACGACCCGGAGCTCGGCCGCATCAAGCTCGTGATCGTGGGGGCCCTGGCCGCGGCGCGGAAGTCGGTGCGGATCATGACCCCGTACTTCCTCCCCGACGACGCCGTCTGCCAGGCGCTCGACGTGGCCGCCCTGCGCGGCGTGCAGGTGGACATCGTCCTGCCGGCGGAGAACAACCTGCTGCTCGTCGGCTGGGCCTCGACCGCGCTCCTCTGGCAGGTGCTGGGAAAGGGCTGCAATGTCTGGATGTCGCCGCCGCCCTTCGAGCACACGAAGCTCATGACGGTCGACGGCGAGTGGGCGATGTTCGGCAGCGGCAACTGGGACGACCGGAGCATGCGGCTGAACTTCGAGTTCAACGTCGAGACCTACGACCGCGACCTCGTCGGCCGGCTCGACCGGGAGATCGCCGCGGTCATCGCCCGTTCGCGGCGCAAGACGCTGGCCGAGGTCGATGCCCGAAGCCTGCCGGTCAGGCTGCGCGACGGCATCGCCCGGCTCTTCTCACCCTACCTGTGACGGCGCCGGCGTGACCAATAACCGCCGCCCGTTGCCAGCCCCAACGGGGTGCCGTACAGTCTCGGACATGACCGCCACAGCCAGTCCCCCGAGCGTCGCCGACTCGATCGAGCAACTCCGGGCCATCGGCCGGGAATTCCATTCCCGCTCGTGGTCGCTCGGCACCAGCAGCAATTACAGCGTCGTCGTCTCGCGGGATCCGCTCCGGCTCCTCATCACCGCCAGCGGCAAGGACAAGTCGGCCCTCGGCCGCGACGATTTCGTCACCGTCGACGCCACGGGAACGGTCGTTGACGGCTCGACCCGCCGGTCGTCGGCCGAGACGCTGCTCCACTGCCTGATCGCCGAGCTGCTCCCCGGCGTCGGCGCCGTCCTCCACACGCACTCCGTCTGGTCGACGCTCCTCTCCGGCACCGACCTCGCCCGCGGCAGCCTGCGGATCGAGGGCTATGAAATGCTCAAGGGGCTGGAGGGGATCGGCACGCACGACACCGCCGAGGAGGTGCCGATCTTCGCCAACGCCCAGGACATGACCGAACTCTCCGGCCGGATCCGGGCGGCGTTCTCGCAGTCCGACTGGACGCGGCCCGGCCGGCCACCGGGGCACGGGTTCCTGCTCTCCCGGCACGGGCTCTACACCTGGGGCCGCGACCTCGCCGAGGCCCGCCGCCACGTGGAGATCTTCGAGTTTCTCTTCGAGTGCGTGGCCCGCAGCCGTTTGCTCGGCCCGGGTGCTGTCTCCGCCACAGCCGAACACCGCTAGCACGACCGACACGCTCCCCAATCCCACGAGGCACCGATGGCGATCGTCACCGTCCCCGACCAGGACCGCCGCATCACCGCGCCCGCCGAGATCGCGGCCTTCCTCCGCGACCACGGCATCCACTACGAGCGCTGGCCGCTCGAGGACCGGGTCGATCCGGCCGCCCCCGCCGAGGCGATCCTCGCCGCCTACGCCCCGGAGATCGACGAGCTCAAGCGGCGCGGCGGCTTCGTCACGGCCGACGTCATCGACGTCCGCCCCGAGACGCCGAACCTCGACGTCATGCTGGCGAAGTTCGCCAAGGAGCACACCCACACCGAGGACGAGGTCCGGTTCATCCTCCAGGGCAGGGGAGTGTTTCACATCAACCCCGGCGACCGGCCGGTGTTCGCCATCGAGGTCTGGGCCGGCGACCTGATCAGCGTGCCGCTCGGCACCCGGCACTGGTTCGATCTCTGCGGCGACCGGCGGATCCGCGCCATCCGGCTGTTCCAGGATATGACTGGCTGGACGCCGCATTACCTCGACGACGGCGTCCACGGCCGCTACGAGCCGCTCTGCCTCGGCCCCGCCTGGGTCGCCGGGTCCGCGGAGACGGCCTCGTGATCGTCTTCGACGGCCGCGGCATCCTCCTCGACGTCGAGGGCACGACCTCGTCGATCGCCTTCGTCTACGACGTGCTCTTCGCGCATGCGAAGGATCGCGTCGGTGAGTTTCTCGCCGCGCACAAAGACGACCCCGCCGTCCGTGCCGCCGCCGCCGGCATCGCGGCGACCGCCGGGCTGCCGACCGCCGACCTGGACGACGCTGCGGGGCGTGCCGCCGTGGCCCTGGCCGCAATCGATCTGATGAACCGCGACGTCAAGGACACGTCGCTCAAGGCGCTGCAGGGAATGATCTGGCGGAGCGGCTTCGAGTCGGGCGCGATCGTGGCCCACGTCTTCGAAGACGTGCCGCCGGCGCTCGCCGCCTGGGCCGATGCGGGCCTCGACGTGCGCATCTATTCGTCGGGCTCGAACGAGGCCCAGCGGCTGTTCTTCGGCCACACCCTGGCCGGCGACCTGACGCCGCACCTGCGCGGGCATTACGACACGACCACGGGGCCGAAGCGCGAGCCGGAGAGTTACACGGCGATCGCCGCCGCCATGGGGCTCGAGCCGCGGCAGATTCTGTTCGTCAGCGACGTCGGGGCCGAGCTCGACGCGGCCCGCCGAGCGGGCATGGCCACGGCCCTCGCCATCCGCCCCGGCAATCGCGATCCGGGGGGCGTGTTCGACCACGACCCGATCCACTCGTTCGCCGAGATCGTCACATGACGGTGGCCGGATCGGCGACGGTGCAGTGTGCGGCGGGGGCCTCCGCGCTCCCCGACCTCGAGGCGGCCCTGCGGGCCGCGATCGCCGAGGCCCGGGCCGGGCTTTCCGGCGACAGCGGCATCGACCTGGCGATCGTGTTCGTCTCGGCGGCCTACGGGCCCGGCATCCGGCCGGTCATGGACGGCCTGGCGGACCTGCTCCCCGCCCGCGCCCTGCTCGGCACGACCGCCGAGGGCGTCCTCGCCAACGCCGTCGAGCACGAGCGCGGCCCGGCCGTGGCCGTGTGGCTGGCTCGGCTGCCGGGGGCCACGATCCTGCCGTTCGCGCTCGAGTACGGCCAGACCCAGGACGGCGGGACGTTTCTCGGCTGGCCGCGCGGGCTCGAGGAGGGCTGGCCGGAGGGGGCCGCCGTGCTCCTGCTCGCCGACCCGTTTTCATTTCCCGTCGATGCGCTCATCGCGCGGCTCGAGGAGGACCGGCCCGGCGTGCCGATCCTCGGCGGCATGGCCAGCGGCGGCGACGCCCCCGGCAGCAACACGCTCGTCGTCGGCTCGACTTCCTACGACTCCGGCGCCGTCGCTGTGGTCATCGGCGGCGGGGTGCGGATCCGCCCCGTCGTCTCGCAGGGCTGTCGGCCGATCGGCCGGCCGCTGGTCATCACCCGGGCCGAGGCCAACGTCATCGTCGAGCTCGGCGGCCGGCCGGCGCTCGAACGGCTGCGCGAGATCTACGGCGACCTGCCCGAGGCCGACCGCCAGCTCGTCCGCTCGTCGCTCCATGTCGGCCGGGCGGCGAGCGAATATCGCGACGCCTTCCGGCAGGGGGATTTCCTCGTGCGCAACGTCGTCGGCGCCGACCCGGAGTCGGGCGTGATCGCCGTCGGCGACCTGATGCGGACCGGGCAGACGATCCAGTTTCACGTCCGCGACGCGGCCAGCGCCGACGAGGACCTGCGCCGGCTGCTGTGCGACACCCGCGGCGGCGCTGCTCCCGCCGGGGCGATCGTGTTCACGTGCAACGGCCGGGGCACGCGGCTGTTCGACGAGCCGAATCACGACGCCCGCTGTGTCCGCGACTGCCTCGGTCCGATCCCGGTGGCCGGGTTCTTCGCCCAGGGGGAGATCGGGCCGATCGGCCGGCGGACGTTCCTCCACGGCTTCACGGCGAGCATCGCCGTCTTCGAGCCGGCCTGACGGCCGTTTTCGACCGCGACGATCCGGCTGGTCCCGACGGGCTTTCCGGCGGCCTATCCGGCTCGGCCGGACGATGTTTCCGGCTCGGCCGGACGATCTTGACCGCGGCCGACTACCGGCCCTACCGTCCCGGCCTTCCTTGGCGGGCCGGAGCCCATGTCGTGATGCGTTGCCAAGCCCTCCTCCTGTTTCTGCTCGCCGCGCTGGGCTGCGCCCACACCCGCGAGCCCTATTCGTATCTGCCGCCGCTGGCGCCCCCGGTCTACCCGCAGCCGCAGGATCCCGCGCGGCCCGCGGTCCAGCCCGCTCCGCCGCCTGTCAGCAGCGCGCCGGTCGCGATGCTCCCAGGATCCATTCCCGGCCCCGTGCCCGGTGGTGTCGTCGCGGCCGGCGGCGATCCCTGCTGCCAGCCGACGGCGTGCGAGGGCGTGCAGCCGGTCGTCTACGAGGCCGACGCCGCGGTCCCCTGCTGTCCGTGAGGCGGGGCCTCACCGATGCGGTAATGGCAGCGGGTTCCTCTTGACGCGTGACGCTCCTCCCGAGCCTCACGAGTCGCTCATCAGCCGGCAGACCGTTGCGGAAGTCCCATTGAGCGGGCTATCCTTGAGTTGAGAAATTCCATTCCCGCACCATAATGGAACCACTAAGCAATCATGTCGTCCATCACCCTCAAAGACGTTCCGGAAGAACTCCTCACGCGGCTGCGGAAAGCTGCGGCCCGTGACCGCCGCAGCCTCAATCAGGAGGCTCTCATCCTGATCGAAGGCGGACTTGCCGCCCACGAGACGGCAGAGGAACGGGCCCAGCGGCAACTCACTGCCTGGCGGTCACTCGCCGGCTCCTGGGCGAGCAACGAGGCATTCGAGGACGAGGTCGCAGCGTTGTACGCCGCCCGCACGGCAGGTCGGGAAGTCAGCCTGTGAAGGTGCTCGACTCCGACACCTGCATCGGCATTCTCCGTGGGCGAACGGAGGTTCTGGCCCGGCGGGCGGCGGAGCAAGACGAAGTCGTCACCACCTGGATCACGGCCTCGGAGTTGTTTTACGGTGCCGCGAAGTCGGTGCAGCCAGAGGCGAACGCGGCCCTCGTTGTTCAGTTCTTGAATACGCTGCCGGTCCTGATACCGGATCTCGCGAGCGCCCGGCTCTTCGGCGAAGTCAAGGCACGGCTGGCGTCCGATGGTCGGATCGTCGCGGATGCTGACCTGTTCATCGCGGCGATCGCCTTGAGCCATGGGGCAACACTTATGACGATGAACCGAAGGCACTACGAGCGAATCCAGGGACTCGCGATCGAAAACTGGCTGCGGGCATGACGCCCGACTGCCGCCGCACCGACGACCAGTGCCGGAAAACGCGGCACCAGCCTCACCAGCTCCTCATCGGCTCGGAAATGCCTGTGGACATGGTTGCGGAAGTGCCAATGACCGGACTATCCTTCTGCGGAGGGCAGGCCTCTTGCGGAGGGCAGGTAGACTCGCACGCATGAACAGCGATCCTCCTGGTTCCCCCAACGATCCCTGGGCGTTGATGCCGGGGCCGAGCGTGGTCACGTTCGGCTTCGACGTCCTCGACCGGGTCGAGCAGGCGGCGGCCATGGTCAAGGAACGGCTCAAGCGATCGGTCGCCGCGCTGGAGGCGGCCGGCATCCCCCATGCCGTGGTCGGCGGCCATGCCGTGGCGGCCTGGGTGGCGCGGATCGATCCGGCGGCCGTCCGCACGACCGTCGACGTCGACCTGCTCATCGACCGGGCCGACCTGCCGCGGGCGATCGTGGCCCTCGAACAGGTCGGGTTCATCCATTCATTCACGTTCGGGATCAACATCTTCGTCGATGGCCCGAGCGGCAAGGCCCGCGAGGCGGTGCACATTCTCTTCGCCGGCGAGCCGGTGAAGCCCGTCGATCCGCTGCCGGCGCCCGATCTCTCGGCCGCCCAGACGCTCGACGGCTACCGGATCGTCGATCTCGACCGGCTGATCGTCATGAAGCTGACGGCGTTTCGCGACAAGGACAAGACCCATCTCCGCGACATGATCGACGTCGGCCTGATCGACGCCGGCACGGTCGCCCGTCTGCCGGTTGAGTTGCGACCGCGGCTCGAGGAACTGCTCGCCACCCCGGGCGGCTGACTCCCGGCCGGTGCTGACCGGTGGGCAACGGGTCGCGCCGTGGCGGCAGTTCGCGTTTTTCGGCCGCCGTTCCTACACTGTGGCCGCGTCGCCGGCCTGCCGCCGACGCCGCCCCCAGCCTCGCCGCGAGCCCGCCCCGTGCCCGATCGACAGCCGGAATTCCCCGCCGACGCGATCCACCGCGTGGCCATCGACCGCGTCATGCCCGAGATCGACGGCGGCCGGTTCGCCGTCAAGCGGATCCGCGGCGACGAGGTCGTGGTCGAGGCCGACATCGTCTGCGACGGCCACGAGGAGCTCGACTGCCGGCTGCTCGTCCGGCACGGCGATGCGGGGCAGTGGGCCGAGCATGCGCTCGCCTGCGCCGGCAACGACCGCTGGCGCGGCTCGTTCATCGCCGACCGGATCGGCTCCTGGCAGTACACCGTCACGGCCCGCGTCGATCGCTTCGGCACCTGGCTGCGCGACCTGCGCCTGCGCGAGGCGGCCGGCGAGGACCTCGCGGTCGAGCTGGCCGTCGGGGCAACGCTCGTCTCCGCCGCCGGCCACGCCGCCCCGGCAGCGACCGCCGCCGAGCTCGACGCCCTGGCCCTCGCCCTGCGCGGGCCGGCCTGGGCCGACGCGCTGCGGTCGCCGCGGCTCCGCGACCTGATGGCCCTGTATGCCGACCGGCGCGACGAGACCCGGCTCGACCTGCCGCGGACGATCTGGGTGGACCGGGCCAAGGCCCGGCGCAGCAGCTGGTACGAGGTCTTTCCGCGGTCGTGGGGCAAGGAGCCCGGGGATCACGGCACGCTCGCCGACCTCGCCGACCGGCTCGAGTACGTCCGCGACCTCGGCTTCGACGTCCTCTACCTGCCGCCGATCCATCCCATCGGCCGCTCGTTCCGCAAGGGCAAGAACAACGCCCTCGCGGCCGGGCCCGACGACGTCGGCAGCCCGTGGGGCATCGGCGGCCCCGAGGGGGGGCACACGGCGATCCATCCACAGCTCGGCACGTTCGCCGACTTCGAGCGGCTCCGGCAGCGGGCCGACTCGCTCGGCATCGAGCTGGCGCTCGACATCGCCGTGCAGTGCTCGCCGGACCATCCCTGGGTGACGGAACATCCCGAATGGTTCCGGCGCCGGCCCGACGGCTCGATCCGGTACGCGGAAAATCCCCCCAAGAAATACCAGGACATCGTCCCCTTCGACTTCCAGTCCGGCCAGTGGCGCGAGTTGTGGCGGGCGCTGGCGGGCGTGTTTCGCTTCTGGATCGGGAAGGGGGTGCACATCTTCCGCGTCGACAATCCCCACACCAAGCCGTTTTCATTTTGGGAATGGTTGATCGCCGACATCCGCCGCACCGCCCCGGACACGATCTTTCTGGCCGAGGCGTTCACGCGGCCGAAGACGATGTACCGGCTCGCCAAGCTCGGCTTCACGCAGTCCTACACCTACTTCACCTGGCGCACGGAGAAGGCCGAGCTTGCCGCCTACCTCGCCGAGGTCACGAGCCCGCCCGTCTCCGACTTCTTCCGCCCCAACTTCTGGCCCAACACGCCCGACATCCTCCACGAGTCGCTCCAGACCGGGGGCCGGCCGATGTTCCTCGTCCGGCTGGCGCTGGCCGCGCTCTCCGTGGGCAACTGGGGGATCTACGGCCCCGCGCTCGAGCTGATGGCGGCGACGCCGCGCGAGCCGGGCAGCGAGGAATACCTCGATTCGGAGAAGTATGAGATCAAGTGCTGGGATCTCGACGCCCCGGAGAGCCTGGCGCCGTTCATCGCCCGGCTCAATGAACTCCGGCGCGCCGAACCGGCGCTGGCCCGCGACCGGCCGCCGCTGGTGCAGGAGATCGACGACCCGTACCTGCTCGCCTGGTCGCGGCACGATCCGCAGACCGGCAATGCCGTGCTCGTGGTGGTGAACCTGCGGCCGCGGGAGGACCGCGCCGGCCGACTGGCGCTCGATCCGGCGTCGCTCGGCCTCGCGGGCCATGGCCGTGTCCTGGCCCACGACCTGCTCGACGAGTCGCCCCACACATCGGCGCAGGCGGCGACGCAGGCAGCGACGCATGCCTGGGATCTCGGCGGCGTGACGATCGAATGCACGCCCGACCGGCCGGTCCGCGTTTTCCGGCTCATGGCCGCGGAGTAGCCTGCCGATGCGGGAGCCCAGCGAGCCGCCGAGTGCCGCGCCCGCCACGATTGCCACGGTCGCTGCCTGGCTGCCGCAGGCCCGCTGGTTCGCCGGCAAGCACGCGGACGGGGCCCGCGCGATTTCAATCCACGACGAGCTGGCCACGCCCGCAGGAAAGGTCCTGCTCGTCGATGTGGCAGTCGGGGCCGGTGAGCCGGAGCGGTATGTCGTGCCCGTGGATGCCGCCGGCGCCGATGCCGCCGCGTCCCGCGCCTTCGCCACCTGGCTTGTCCGCGTCGTGCGCGGCGGCCTGCGGGTCGAGGCGGGCCGCGGCGCGATCGTCGGCCGGCTCGCGGAAACGCCCGGCGGGGCGACCGGCACGCCGGCGATCACGGCGGTCCACCTGCTCGGCGTCGACGCCTCGAATACGTCGCTGCTCGTGGACCTGGGGGAGGCCGGCCCCGGCCTCGTCAGCCTCGTGTTCAAGCTGCTGCGGCGCTGTCGGCCGGGGATCCAGCCGGAGGTGGAGGTCGGCGAGTTTCTCGCGCTGCACACGCCCTGGTCCGGCGCCGCCCGGCTGCGCGGCTGGCTCGAATACGTGCCGGACGACGCTGCCGAGGCGCCGACGGTGCTGGCGACGATCCACGACGCGGTTCCCGCAAGCGTCTCCGCCTGGGACCGGCTGGGGCCGCTCGTCGCCGGGGGCGGCCTGCATGGACCCGACCGCGACCGCCTGCTCGTGATCGTCGCCCGGCTCGGCCTGGCGACGGCCGAGATGCACGCCGCGCTCGCGTCACGCCCGGACATCCCCGCCTTCGCGCCAGAGCCGGCGACGCCTCGCCACTGGCAGGCGGAGGCCGCGGGCATGGTCGCCCGGCTGGCCGCGGTCGCCCGGCTGGCCCGCGAGCAGGCCGATCGCCATCCCGAGCCGCTCCGCGGCCGGCTGCTTCGGTTCGCCGCGCGGGAGGGGGCGTTCGCCAGCCGCCTGAAAGGCCTCGCCGCATGCCCGGCAGACCTGTGCCTGATCCGGATCCACGGCGACTACCACCTCGGCCAGGTGCTCCTCGATGCCGCCGACGCGCCGGCCATCATCGACTTCGAGGGGGAGCCGGGGCGGCCGCTCGCCGACCGGCGGGCCAAAGTCGCCGCCTGCCGGGACGTGGCCGGGATGTGCCGTTCGTTCGACTACCTGCTGCGGCACGCGGCGCTGCATGGCGGCGGGCCGTGGCAGGCCTCCGACCTCCGGCTGCTGGAGACGACGTTTCTCGCAGCCTACGCCGCCCATGCGGCCGGCGGCTGCTGGTGGCCTGCCCGGGATGCCGACGGCCTGCTGGAGGTGTTCACGCTCGACAAGGCGATCTACGAGCTGGCCTACGAAATGAACCATCGGCCCGACTGGATCGACGTGCCGCTGGCTGCGCTCGACGCCGCCTGAGAGCGTTCAGGCGGGGGCCGCCGCCGCGGTGACGCACCCCGGCCCCCACCACGCACGCCACAACCTGGTCACGGCAACAAAAAAAGCCGCGTCCCGGAGGACGCGGCTTTCTCTGTTTGAAACCGTCGAAGCGGTCAATCAGTTGACCGACTTCGCTGCCCGAAGGCGGCGGCGAATGACGGCGGCAAGACCGGTTCCGATGATGCCGAGGCCGGCGAGCGTCGACGGCTCGGGAACGGCCCGCACCTGGATGGCCGAGTAGTAGCCGGCCGGAGCGACCGTTGAAACGTTGAAATTCTGGAAGGATGCATCGGCCGTGAACGTCCCCCTGATCCATTGACCGACACCACCATCGGCATTGGTCGTGTTCACGTCGAGCGTAATCCCGTCAACAGTCTGCGTTGCACCAATAGCGGGACGCGAATCGTTGGCCCAGAACTGGATCGAGTACTCCTGGCCGTTAGTGAGACCCGAAACAGTGACCGTGGAAGAACCTGGACCAAAGCTATAAATGCTATCGCTGAGCAAGTTTTGATATTCCGTAGGGAGTCCACTGAATGGAGCAGCCGACGAACCGAATGCATTAAGAATCGCGAAGCCAGTATCCGGCTGGAGCAGGGTGAAATTTCCGCTCGTGACACCGGCCGTACCAGACGGGACGGGTGACCATGCGGCAAACGTCACGCCATTCACGGTGACATTGGTGCTTCCAAAACTGGACGCAGCGAAGAGCGTGCCTTCGGTATTCACGTCAGTCGTGCCAGAA
The DNA here is from genome assembly GCA_014192425.1 of Planctomycetia bacterium. Lineage (NCBI taxonomy): Bacteria > Pseudomonadati > Planctomycetota > Planctomycetia > Planctomycetia bacterium. The sequence goes on from BJHK01000027.1 coordinate 29,743, forward strand.
ATCGTCGTGGCGGACCCCCACGTGATGCCCGCCGCGTCGGCCGATCGCATCGCGATGCCACCGAGCACTGAAGCGGACACGAGGGACGCAACCGTTGCCAATCTGAGAAAGTTTTTCATCGTTAAGTTCCTGAGGGAATTGAGTCCGAAAGTTTTCTGAAGATCAAAGTTGTGCTGTGCAGAGGCGGGACCAGCGCTTGTGCGATTTCAAGGATGCGAATCACGCCAAAACACACCGGAATATTCTTCAAAAGCCAAGTCCTTGGTTGGCCACATATTGAAAGTCTTGCAATCCAACCTCCCCCATGAGGATGGAGTGGAACCCCCGAGCCGGGAAAACCCTGTTTTGCCTCATCCTTGGCCGAGGCCGAAGCCGGACAGGCGTCGTTGACCCCCTCCCCTCAGGGGCCGTCTCTCCGATCGCTTGCGGCCTGCCGATTCCCCTGGAAACCACCCTTCCCACCGGCCCCCGGCCCGCGGAAGACTGCTGAAAAAGCGAGTAAAACACGACAGTCCAGCGGACTGCGGGCGTCCGAACCGGCCTGTCGCGGGCACCGGCCCGGTCAGCCGCTGACGCTGCGAGCCCCGACCGACCGCAGGCCGCGGCCGGTGTAGCGGGCGGCGATCCGCCCCGCCTCCGCGGCGATCTGCTCGCGGACGTCGGCCGGCTCCAGGACCTCCGCGTGGCTGCCGAGCGCGAGGAGCTGGGGGATCATCTCGGCGTCCCAGGCCCGCTCGATCTCCAGCACCACGCCCCCGTCGGCCTGCCTGCGCACGCGCTGCCGCGGATGAAACGGCTTCTCACAGGCCCAGCGGGCCCGCTCGGCGTCGATCCGCACCCGGTAGCGCCGCCCCGGCTCATCCGCGCGATAGATCGTGATGCTGTCGGCGAGCAGGGCCTCGATCGACTCCGGCCGCCGCGCGAAGCGGCGGCTCGACTGCCGGGCCTCGACCACCCGGTCGAGCTTGTAGAACCGGACCGCGTCGTCGGCCCGCGTGCGCCGTGCCGCCGTCGCATCGGCCACGCGCCGCGCGGCTATGTAGATGCTCCCCTCGTAGAGCACGAGCGCCTCCGGCCGGATCACGATCCGCTTCGGCCGGGCGTCGGCGAGCCCCTGGTAGCGGATCGTGAGCTCGACGGCGTTGCGGATCGCCGTGTTCACCGCGCTGAGCATCCGGGCGCCATACTTGGGGGCGGCTGGCTTGGGATGGACGACCAGCCCCTCCTTGTGGGACTCGGCATAGGCCAACAGCTCGGGCGTAGCCACCCGCTCCAGCTTGCCGAGCAACTGGCCGATCCCGCGCCAATAAAACGTCCCCGCCAGCGGGGCGAGGAACTCGCGGGCGGCGGCCAGCGACAGCAATTCGGGCAGCGACACCGCCGGCATCGCCAGTTCGTGCATGCCGCGGCCCGGCTCGATCGCAAAAGCCTTGCGCTCGGTGCCGCGGTCCGTCCGCTTCCGCGACTCCTTGACCGCGTAGCCAAAGCGACCGAGGAACTCGACATCGCGGCCAATGTTCTTCTCCGACATCTCGTCGATCACGCCCCGGTCGCGGAGCCTGTCCTTGAGCTCGGCGGCCGTCAGCGGCTGCCGGGCCTCGAAGAGGATGTCGATGAGGTGAAACACCCGAAGCAGTTGCTCGTGACGGCTCAGTGCATCCATGGCTGACGGGCTCGCAGGGTTGGAAAAGGTGCCAGCCACCAAATCTGGGCAAAATGCGGCACCGCCGGGTTTTGTCAGTGTTTGTGAGAGGCAACTCTACCGGCACATTTTCCGCGGGCTACCAATTGATTGCAATGTCGCCGAGGGAAGGAAAAGGTGCCAGCCACCAAATCTGGGCAACATGCCGGAGTGCGGGCTTTGCGCGGGAGCCTACCCGGGTGCGGGCGGCGAGGAGCGCGCGGAGCTGCGATGTCTCATCCCTTGCCGAAAGCCACTCCGAGTCGACTGGCGATTCGCCGCAGGCGGGCGTCGCGGGTCCACAACTCGTGGGACTGGGTGACGGCCGCCCAGAGGATGTGCGCGTCGATGAGCCCGATTCCTCCGCCGTCGAGCCGCCGCTCCTCGATGAACATGAGAATCTCATCGTGCTCGGCCTGCCCCGTCCGCGGCAGGGCATGAAGGAGTTCGAGGATCACGCGCCGGCGAGCGAGACGCCCGCAGGCGAGTTCACCGATCACGAATGGATGACACACGACCTCTCCCGCCTCCAGGAGGGTCGCAAGCTGGCGGTCGCCACGCCGCAAGTGGTCGATCCAAATCGATGTATCGACGAGGATCATCGAGGCCGCCGCTCAACCAGGCCTGCGACGGGGAAGCGCCTTGGCCCTGCGATCGGAGCCCCCGAGAGCGGCGAGCTTTTTAGCGGCTTCCCGCGCGATCAGTGCCTCGAGGCCGAGGCGGACGAGCTCGGTCTTCTTGCTGACGCCGGTGAGACGGGCGGCGGTCGACAGCGATTTCTCGTCGATGTTCAAGGTTGTCCGCATGCATCGATTTTCTTCGAATCGTATGCATTCGTCAAGTCGGATTCGGACGCCTGATCCGGGCGACTGGGAAAAGGTGCCAGCCGCCAAATCTGGGACGTTTCCAGCAGTAGTGTCCGCCTATCCCCACTTTTTATGTCACGTTTTTTTGCAAGAAAACTTGACGCAGGGGCGTTGTTGGCCGAAACTAGGTGCATGAGCACTCGTGCCGCCACAGCCGGAATCCGTCAGCGATCAATCGCGGGCCGCATTCGGGCACGGATCGAGAGAGGGGGCGAGCGCGTGTGGCGAGTTACTGATTTTCAGAGTGCCGACCGGGCATGGACCGCGCAGGCAATCGCCCAGGCCCTGTCGCGACTTTCCCGGCAGGGAGAAGTGCGGCGGCTAGGCAAAGGCCTTTACTATCGTGGTCGAGAGACGGCATTCGGCCCCAGCCTGCCAAGCCCGGCGATGGTGCAGAGTCTGCCGATTGCTGGTCGGAAGATTTTTCCGTCGGGTCACGCCGCGGCCAGCATGCTTGGGCTCACGACGCAGCAACCATCCCGCCCCGAAATCGCCACTACCGGCTTGAGCCTTCCCCGGCTCATCGTGGGCAAGCAAACCGTCATCCGTACCCGGCGACCGGAGTCGTGGCGGTCGCTCGATGCCGAGGATGCCGTGGTCTTGGAGGTTTTGCGGCAGCGAGGCACAAGCAGCGAGCTTTCGGCCGATGAAACCGTCAAACGCCTCTTAGTGGTCGTCAACAAACCAGGGCGGTTCGTCAGGCTGTGCCGTGTGGCGGCGTCCGAGCCGCCGAGGGTGCGCGCTATGCTGGGTGCGATAGGGCAGCAGTTGAGGCGGTCGCCGCGTGCACTCACGCGGCTGCGGAGTACCCTGAACCAGTTGTCGAAATTTGATTTCGGAAAGTTGGCCGCCCTGAAGCATGCAGCTGAATGGCAGGCTCGACTGGAGAGGGCGCGTGCGTCTGTTTCAGCATCCTGATTTCGGTCAGGCGATCCTCCGGGCGGCGGAGCATTTCGCAGCCCGCAAGCTGCGGCCCACAGTCATCGAGAAGGATTATTACGTCACCGAAGCCCTCAGGATCATTGCCGAACGCGAGGGGGACCAGGCGATGGCGCCGACGGAGCGGCGGCAGATCGCTTCCTTCGTCGGTGAATTTCTTCGTGAGACAGACACGACCCTTGGATGCGATGACGAACAGCCTTTCGAGATGCTCCTGCTTCACTTTCGTCGCACCTTCGTTGAAAAGCTGTTCGCCATTCACGCCAAGGTCGAAATCCTGAAGCAGACGGGTGAGCCGCTTGGCTCTTATGCCCGCCACTACTACGACCTCTACTGTCTGGCGGAGAGGCCGGAGGTTCTGGCGATGCTCAAGTCAGACGAGTACGCGGTGATAAAGGCCGACTACGCACGAATCAGCGAGGCGTTCTACGCCCGTGACTTCATTCCGCCGACGGGGATGAACTTTCAATCGAGCGATGCGCTGTTTCCCGACCAGGCACTCGAGCAAGTACTTGCTCGAAATTACAAGGAGCAATCCAGCCTGCTGTGCTACGGGGATGCCCCGGGTTGGCAAGACATCAAAGGTCGCCTGTCCCAATTGCGGCCACTGTTGTGAGTGCCGTTGGGTAAATCATCCCTCGGTAGGGGAGAAGAGGTCGCGGGTTCAAGTCCTGTCGGGGAGACTGGATGGACCAATGGTGCCGGTCGCCACGCCTGGCCGATGCCCGTGGAGCGAACCGTCAGCACCGTGGCGCCGCACCGGCCTACGCGCCCCCCAGCTCCTCGCTCACGGCCAGCCAGCGTTCCTCGGCCGCCGCCAGATCCGCGGCCGCCTTCACGGCCGCCTCGTGGAGCCGGACCGCCGCCGCCGGGTCGGTCTCCGCGAGCAGGGCCGCGTCGAGGCGGCGCTTCTCGGCGTCGAGCGAGGCGACCTTCCTTTCGAGGCTGGAAAGTTCCTTGCGCAGCTCGCGGTCGTTCCGCGGCTTCGCCTCGCGCTGCCCCGGTCCCGCGCCGCGCGAGCCGCGGTCGGGGCTCCGTTCGGCGCCGCGGTCTGCGCCCCGGCCAGCCGCGACGTCGACGGCGTCGGCCTCCCGGCCGAGGGCGGCGAGGTAGTCGGCATAGCCGCCGCCATGATGGCGGACGCGGCCGTCGCCGACCTCGATGACGTCGGTGGCCACCGCCTGCACGAACGACCGATCGTGGCTCGTGAAGATCACCGTGCCGGAATAGTCGACGAGCGCCGCGGCCAGGGCGTCGACGGTCTCGACGTCGAGATGGTTGCCCGGCTCGTCGAGGATCAGGACGTTTGCCGAGCCGAGGAGCAGGCCGGCCAGGCAGAGCCGGGCCCGCTCGCCGCCGGAGAGGACGGCGATCCGCTTCTCCACCGCGCGGCCGCGAAACAGCATCGCCCCGGCGAGGTCGAGGATCCGCTGGCCCGGCGTGCCGATCGCCGCGCCGCGTTCGAGGTAGCCGAGCACCGTCTCATCGGCCGGCAGGCTCGTGTAGACGTGCTGGGCGTAGACCCCGAGCGTGCAGCCGTGCCCCCAGCGCACCTCCCCGGCGAGGGGCTCGAGCGAGGCGACGAGTGTCCGCAGGAAGGTCGTCTTGCCCTGGCCGTTGTCGCCGACGATCGCCGCCCGCGCGCCGTGCACCACCTCGACGTCGATCTCCGCGGCCACCACCCGGTCGCCGTGGCCGATCGACAGCCCGCGGCAGCGGACCGCCGGCCCGCGCCGCGGGGAGACGGCGGGGCAGCGGATCGCCGCCGTCGGCTCCGCTGAGGCGACCTCCTCCAGTTCCAGCCGCTCCAGCTGCCGGCTCTTCGACCGGGCCCGGGAGGCGGTCGAGGCCCGGGCCTTGTTGCGGGCGATGAAGTCCTCCAGTTGCCGGCGCCGGGCGAGCACCGTGGCGTTGGTCCGTTCGGCATGCAGCCGGCGTTCGCGGTCGTAAGTCAGAAACGCCTCGACCTTGCCGGGATAGACGGTGAGCTGGCCGGCCGACAGGTCGAGCGTCCGGTCGCAGGTGGCCATGAGAAACGCCCGGTCGTGGGACACGATCAGGCAGGCCTCGTCGAACGACCGCAGGAAATGCTCGAGGAGGATCTGCGTCCGCAGGTCGAGGAAGTTGGTCGGCTCGTCGAGGAGGAGGAGATTGGGCTCGTGGAGCAGGAGCGCCGCCAGCTTGACCCGCGTCTGCCAGCCGCCGGACAGCGCCGCCACGGGGCCGGCGAGCGCGGCACTCTTGATCTCGAACCGGCCCGCCACCTCGCCGCACTTCCAGGCCGGCCGGCCGCTGTCGCGCTCGAGAAAGTCGATCACGGTCTCGCCGGGGAGAAACGGATCGTGCTGCCGGAGGTGGCCGAGCCGGAGCCGCGGATGGCGCACGATCTCGCCGGAATCGAGCTCCTCCTCGCCGAGGATCAGCCGCAGGAGCGTGCTTTTGCCCGCCCCGTTGCGGCCGATGAAGCCGATTTTGCCGTCGTCGGTGAGCGTGGCCGAGGCCCCGTCGAGGAGCACCTGATCGCCATACCGCTTGCAGGCGTTTTGGATCTCCACGAGGACGGCCATGACCGGTTTCCGCAGGGGGCAAGGGGGGCACGAATATAGCGGACGGCAGCGGGAATAATCCGCCCCAAAACCCCCGAACATCGGGGGAGCGAGGCCCGTACTGAACTCAGGTGCGCGGGCACGCGGTCCTCCGGCAGAAAGGGGGCAATGCGATGGTCGCTGCAAACAAGGCCCTTCTTCGGCTGGTTCGGCGGCTGGCGATCCGCGACGAACTTCGCGCCATGCGGCACCGGGCCGGCCTCGTGCCGGCCCCGGTCGCCCGGCCCGCCCGGCGGCCCGCCGGCTGACGACGGCGGCGGCCTCTCTCTGCGCGGACCTCACCGCACCCCGGCCGCCAGGCGGCCGCCCCAACTCTCAGCCACGCCGTGCCAAGGATTGGGGTTGACGTACGGAAGTCGCCGTACTACTATGCTTTCCGTACGACAAACCCTCAGCATCGTGTCCGCGGCCCCCGGAGTTCTCCATGTCTGCCCCGTTTCAGCCGACCGATGCCGAGCTCGCGGTGCTCCGCGTGCTCTGGGAGCGTGAGCCCTGCACGGTCCGCGAAATCCACGACGCCTTCGCGGCCGACGGCCGGCAGGTGGCCTACACCACCGTCCTGAAGACGCTTCAGATCATGACCGACAAAAAGCTCGTCCGCCGCGACGACCGGGCCCGGGCCCATCTCTATCGGGCGTCCACGCCGCGGCCGAAGGCCCAGAAGGCGCTCGTGGACGACCTCGTCGAGCGGGCCTTTGGTGGCGCGGCCGCGGAGCTCGTCCTCCATGCGCTCGCCGGCCGCAAGGCCACGCCCGCGGAGCTCGGCGAGATCCGCCGGCTGCTCGACCGCATGGAATCGCAATCCCCCTGACCAGGTCGCATCCGGTTTCCCCCGTTCTCACCCGCGCCTGCCGCCCGCCTCCCACCAACCAAGAAGGGCCTCGCCATCATGCCCCCATTCGCCGCATGGCTCACCGATCGGCTCCCCGATCTCCTCGCCTCGCCGCTGGCCGCCCGGCTCGGCTGGACCTGCCTGCACTCGCTCTGGCAAGGCCTCGCGATCGCGGCCCTGCTCGCCATCGCCCTGCGACTCATCCCGCGCCGCTCGTCGGCCGCGACGAACGCCCGCTATCTGCTCGCCACCGCGGCCCTCGTCGCGCTGCCGGTTGCCGCCGCAGCCACGTTCGCGGTCGTCGACCCGGGCGTGAATCCTGCCGCCGCAGAGGCAACAAGCGACGCCGCCTCTGCGACTGCCTCGCGATCCGCCGGTGATGGTGCCGCAGACCCCGCATCCGCCGCACACGCCCCGACGATCGTCCTGCCGCCTCACCTCGCGACTGCCGCCGCGCGGCCCGCGGCACGCGAGTCGTTTGCCACCGTGACCACCGCCGCCTCCGCCGCGCTCGACCATCTCCGCCCCTGGCTGCCGGCGATCGCCGGCGTCTGGCTCGCCGGCGCCCTTCTCGCCGCCGGCCGCATGACGATCGGCTACTGGCTCACCCGCCGGATGGTGGCCCGCGGGGAGCCGCTCGCCGACGGGCGGTTTCAAGCGAGCGTGGAACGCTGGCGGCGGTCGATTGGCATCGACGCGGCCGTCCGCGTCCTCGCCTCCGCGGCGGTCGAGGCGCCCATCGTCGTCGGCTGGCTCAAGCCCGTGATCCTCTGGCCCGCCGCTGCCTTACTCGGCCTTCCCGCCCACGAGCTCGACGCGCTGGTCGTCCACGAACTGGCCCACGTCCGCCGTCAGGACGCCCTCATGAACCTCCTCCAGGCCTGCATCGACGTCCTCTTCTTCCACCATCCCGCCGCCTGGTGGATCTCTGGCACAGTCCGCGCCGAGCGGGAGCACTGCGCCGACGACCTGGCCGTCCGCGTCCTCGAAGCCGGCCACGCCGGCTCACGGCTCTCCTACGCCAAGGCGCTCCTTGCGCTCGAGGAACGCCGCCAGGCCCACGCCCTGGCACTGGCCGCCAACGGCGGCAGCCTGCTCGACCGCATCCGCCGGCTGGCCGGCGTCGAGGAGCAGCCCGCCTCCCTCGTCCGCCCGCTGGCCGCGGCGGCGATGGCGAGCCTGCTTCTGGCCGTGCTCATCACGGCAGCCGCACCGATTCGCGAAGCCCGGGCCGACGAGTTGCCGAAGGACACGAACCAGATCGAGAGCCTCACGGTCGAGCAGGCGAAGAAGCTCGTGGAGGAGTTTCCGGGGGTGACGGTGGAGTTCCCGACGAAGGGTTTACCCTACAAGCTCGAAAAATGTTTGCCGTTGAACGGCATCACAAAGCTCACGCCAGACGTGGCGCAGGCGTTGGCCGAATACAACCAACCCCATTACGTCATGAAGACGCTGTTCCTCAACGGTCTCACCTCGCTTGAAGCTCCTGCCGCCAAGGCACTTGCAGGGTTCACGGGCCACTTGCTGTCTCTCGACGGTCTGGCCAGGCTCGACGCTGCTACCGCCAGAGCGCTCGCCGATTTGAAAGGCTGGCAGCTATCCCTCTCCGGCCTCGCCACTTTGGACGTTGATGCCACCAAGGCGATCGCGAAGTTCAAGGGCCACCGGCTGGACCTCAATGGCCTGACCGCACTCGACGCTGCCACTGCCCAAGCGATCAAGGGGTTTAAGGGCTCCCTGAACCTCAACGGCCTGACCACGCTCGACGCTGCCACTGCCCAGGCGCTCGCAGAGTTCGAGAGCCAAGGGCTAGGCCTCTCTGGCCTGCCCGCGCTGGACGCTGATGCCGCCAAGGCGGTCGCGAAGTTCAAGGGCCAAGGGCTGTATCTCGCCGGCCTGACGACACTCGATGCCGACACGGCCAGGGCGCTCGCGGAGTTCAAAGGCAACCGGCTGGGTCTTTCGGGTCTGACCACGCTCAACGCCGACGCTGCCAAAGCGCTCGCAGCGTTCAACGGCTACCAACTTGACCTCCACGGCCTCGCCACGCTCGACGTCGCCACCGCGAAGGCGCTTACGGAGTTCAAGGGCCGAGATCTGTCCCTCTCCGGCCTGACCACGCTCGATACCGACACGGCCAAGGCACTCGCGGCGTTCAAGGGCGAATTGGAACTTGGTGGCCTGGTCACGCTCGACGCTGCCACAGCCACGGCGATTGGAGCGTTCAAAGCCACGCGTCTGCAACTCTCCGACCTGACCTCGCTCGATGCCGGCACGGCCAAGGCGCTCGCGGAGTTCACCGGCAAATTGACACTCGGCGACCTGGTCACGCTCGACGTAGCCACAGCCACGGCGATTGGAGCGTTCAAAGCCAAACACCTGCAACTCTCCGGCCTGACCACGCTCGACGCCGCCACCGCGAAGGCACTCGTGGAGTACAAGGGCCGTTTACATCTCGGCGGACTGGTCGTGCTCGACGCTGCCACAGCCCAGGTGCTCGCGGTGTCCGATGCATGGGATGGTCTACTTCAGCAACTGACCACGCTCGAACCCGCTACCGCCCGGGCGCTCGCAGATTTCAAGGGCCAAGGGCTGTATCTCGCCGGCCTGACGACACTCGATGCCGACACGGCCAGGGCGCTCGCGGAGTTCAAAGGCAACCGGCTGGGTCTTTCGGGTCTGACCGCGCTCGACGCTGCTACCGCCCGGGGGCTCGCGGGGTTCAAGGGCACCAGGCTGAACCTCTCCGGCCTGACATCGCTCGAAGCCGATGCCGCCCGGTCGCTGGCAGGATTCAAGAGCGAATTGGACCTGGGTGGCCTGGTCGCGCTCGACGCCGACACCGCCCAGGCGCTCGCAGAGTTCGACGGAGTCGCGCTGCAACTCAACAAACTGATCAAGGTCGACGCAGAGAGCGAGAAGGTGTTGAAAGCGAACCGGAAAATCGAGTTTGTATCCATTTCTGTAAGCCCGCTCGGGTAGCCCGATGAGCTCCTGACCGTCGCAATCGCTGAGATTCTCGACACGTGAAAGGCCCGGCTCTTGCTCCCGGGGCTTCAAACTCTCTCCCAAGACCCTCTCCGCCCTGATCGAGAAGGAAGACGTCGACATCCCCTTGATCGAAACGCTGGAACTGATCCCCGAGCCCGACGGCAGCCCGACCGACGACTTCGTGATCCCCGAGGGTTTTCAAGAGCGGCAGCAACGGCAACGCCAGTAGGCAATCCCTCCGGCGCAACCCGGATTCCCGTCGATCCATAAGCACGCACAACCCACAGAAAAAGGCCTCGCCATCATGCCCGCGCTCGCCGCATGTCTCACCGATCGGCTCCCCGACCTCCTCGCCTCGCCGCTGGCCGCCCGGCTCGGCTGGACCTGCCTGCACTCGCTCTGGCAAGGCCTCGCGATCGCGGCCTTGCTCGCCATCGCCCTGCGACTCGTCCCGCGCCGC
>BJHK01000028.1 GCA_014192425.1 Planctomycetia bacterium
GAGCGGCGATCGCGGGCTGACGCCAAGGCGGTCAAGCGAGCACGCCGACGCATTGCCCCAAAGGCCTGACCAGCTTCCAAGCGACGCCATCCGCTCCGCGGACCCTATGGCTGTGGTGTGCGCTCACGCAAGAAGGGGCCTGTGTACGACCGGCTTGCGGCCAGACGATTCGAGTTCGTCCCGCTCTGGAACATGGCGGTGTTCTTCGTCTACGGGATGCGGCGGGTCGATTGCCCGACCTGTGGCGTCACGGTGGAACGAGTGCCGTGGGCGACCGGCAAGGGGCATCTGACGACGAGCTACCGCTGGTTCCTGGCCCGATGGGCGAAGCGCCTGTCGTGGACGGATACGGCAGCCGCCTTCGGCACGACCTGGGACAACGTGTTTCGTTCGGTAAAACACGCTGTGTTGTGGGGAGTGGCCCACCGTGATCTTTCCGGCATCGAGGCCATCGGTGTGGACGAGATCCAGTGGCGCAGGGGCCACACGTATCTCACGCTCGTCTACCAGATCAGCGGCGTCAAGCGACTGCTCTGGGTGTCTCACGAACGTACCGAGCAGAGCCTGCGACGATTCTTCGACGTGCTTACCGACGACGTCCGCAAGGGAATTCGTTTCGTGTGCAGTGACATGTGGAAGCCGTACCTCAACGTGATCGAGGAGCAGGTCCCCCACGCCCTGCACGTGCTCGATCGGTTCCACATCATGAAGAACATGAACGTGGCGATTGACGAGGTACGCCGGCAGGAGGTCGCCCAGTTGCGCCGGGATGGGTACGAGCCGGCACTCACGAAGTCCCGATGGTGCCTGCTCAAGCGTCCGGAGAACCTGACGGACAACCAGGCCACGAGGCTTGCCGAGTTGCGGCAATACAACCTCAAGAGCGTCCGGGCCCACCTGCTCCGCGAGGAGTTCCAGCGGTTCTGGGGATACGCGACCCCGGCATGGGCAGGGAAGTTCCTCGAGTCGTGGTGCACCCGAGCTCTCCGCAGTCGGCTTGCGCCGATGAAGAAAGTCGTCAGGAGTCTGCGGCGTCACCGGCCGCTGATCCTCAACTGGTTCCTCGCCTTGGGCGGCATCTCGGCACGCGTCGTCGAAGGATTCAATGGCAAGGCGAAACTGACCACCAGAAAAGCGTATGGCTTCCGGACGCCACAAGGCATCGAATTCGCGCTGTTTCATGTGATGGGGAACTTACCCGAGCCTGAATTCACCCACAGATTCTGCTGAGGAGGCTTTTTTTCAACCACTCGACCTCCATCTTCAGGCGGCCGATCTGCTCGTAGAGCTCCTGCTCATCTGCTGCCTGCTCCGACCGCCGCTGGCGGCCATCGGCAAACAGTTCGGCCACCTGCCCCAGCAGCAGCTTCTTCCAGGCTGTCACCTGGCTCGTGTGGATGCCAAACTGGCTAGCCAGCTGCGCTGTCGTCCTGTCGCCCTTGGCCGCCGCCAGGGCCACTTTGGCCTTGAAGGCTGCCCCAAATACACGCCGCTTTCCGGCCATCTTCTCGCTCCTGATAGGGTGCCTCCCGCCAGGGAAACTCCACCTTATCAGGGCGCCCGAAAATCGGGGTCCACCTCAGAGCAGAATCGCGATAGCGCCGTGCGGTGTGGATAATCCCTTGGCTGCGATCTGCTGAAGGCAGCCGTTCGGCCACAAAGGAGGAGAATCTATGTTCCGAAACATTCACACGGCGCCGTGGGTCACGGGCGCTGCCGTGATCATGATCATGGCAGCATCATCGCTGCCCGCACAGGAGAAGAGCACGAGCATGAAACCCGTTGAGATCGGCACACGACTGGAGCTGTTCGTCGACGACCTGCTCGTCGAGCGCATGACGGGCGTCGCGTTCCGATTGCATGCGCCGGTCAGGCAAGCGCCCGCCAAGAGCCCGCTGCCGAGCGGCGGGTACGGCACCATCATCAAGGACGGGGATCTCTACCGGGCGTACTATCGTACCGACATTCCCGGGTACGATAAGGGACGGTATGGGGAGCGCAACGCAGACAACGAACCGAACGAGATCACCTGCTATGCGGAAAGCCGCGACGGCATCGAATGGACGTTCCCCGACCTGGGCATCACAAAGATCCAAAGCTCGAAGGGCGGCAATGTGATCCTGGCCCGCCAGGCTCCGTTCACCCACAACTTCACCCCCTTCCTCGACACCCGGCCCGGTGTCGCACCGGCCGCCCGGTACAAAGCGCTGGCGGGATCGGGAGGGACCGGACTGATCGCTTTCAAGAGCGCCGATGGTATCCACTGGAGCAAGATCCAGGACGCGCCTGTCATAAAAACGCCGAAGCAGGCCCCCGGAACGCCCTGGCCCTTCGATTCGGAGAGTCCAGCCTTCTGGTCCGAGGCCGAGAACTGCTATGTCTGTTTTGTCCGCACCTGGGGCATGATCGAGCCTCCACAGACGGATCCGTTCAAGAAGTTCCAGCGGCGAGTCAGTCGGACGACCTCGACCGACTTCATCACCTGGACTCCGCTGGTCGACACCGCCGCCAATCTTCCGGGCGAACAACTCTACACGAATGAGACGCATCCTTATTTCCGCGCGCCGCATATCTATGTCGCATTGCCGAGTAGATTCACGGGTGGCATCGAGATGGGAGAACCGGTGGAGGGCAAGTGGGGCTCGACCGACATCATGCTCATGACCATGCGCGCCGGTTCCGCTTCATATCAGCGCACCTTCAAGGAGGCCTTCATCCGGCCAGGCATGGATCCGGCACGATGGAAACAAAGGGCAAACTACGTATCACTGAATGTCGTGCCGACAGGCCCTGAGGAGATGTCCATCTATAACACAATAAGCGGCGATCGCTACACCCTGCGGACCGACGGCTTCATCTCCGTGAACGCCGGAGCCGACGGCGGCGAACTGCGAACCAAGCCCCTCATCTTCGCTGGCGATGCCCTGTCCATCAACTTCAGCACCGGGGCAGCCGGCTCGCTGCGGGTCGAGATCCAGGACGCTTCGGGCCAGGCACTACCGGGGTTCGGCCTGGATGATTGCCAGGCCGTCATTGGCGATGTGATCGAGCAGCGGGTGAGATGGAAGAACACCTCGGACCTCGCCGCCATCGCAGGGAAATCGGTGCGCCTGCGTTTCGCGATGCGCGAGTGCGACTTGTATTCGTTCCGCTTCCGTAGCAAGTAGAAGGAGACGACCAGCCGAACAAGCAGGTGCAGGCGACGCTTGACAGCGCGCCTGTCCTGCAACGTTCTGACTGAGGTGATGCGCAGTTCATCTGGTAGACTGCGGGTGGTTGTGACCGGGTTGGATTTCCTGTACCAGGCGATATGAGGGTTCAGGAACAGGGTGCCTCACCACAGGCCGCGTGTGCGGCTGGAGCCGAGGCCTTGGCCGAGGCGGAAGCCGCAGTCGCTGGTCGGCCCCGGTCAGGATTGCCAGGGAGTCAGTTCCGGATCAGCCGGAAACTTCCCAGGACGTTCCGTCCCAGGCGACGACCCGCTCGAGGAATGCCGCCACGCCGGCGGCGTAACGGGCGAGAAGAAATTCCCCCTTGTCGGGAGTCGCCCGCGCCGGATCGCCGAGGTGGCCGGGAGCGTCGGCGTTGGCCGGGGCCCGCTCGCGCGTGATCCAGCCGCGGTAGGCGGGCTCGAAGTGAAACCCCGGATCCAGCGCCGCGATCCCCGCGACGGGCTGCACCAGGCCCGGGGCGATCACCTGCATCATGGCCGTTTCGTATTCGCAGGCATGGCCGAGATAGTCTTGGGCGAGGTCGGGCCGCTCCTTCTGCAGGTGCGGGCCGAAGTCCCAGTAGGTGGCGAAGAGGATGAGCAGGTCGTTCCGGGCCCGATGCCGCTGCCGGGCCTCGAACACCGCCTGGCGGCCGGGGATGGTGTTGCCGCCATGGCCGTTCATGAACACGATCCGGCGGAAGCCATGGTGGAGAAAATTCTCGATCAGGTCGCCGAGCAGGTCGAGGTAGGTCCGTGGCCCGGCCGAGAGCGTGCCCGGATACTCGAGGTGGTGGTGGGAGTTGCCCAGCCAGAGGAGCGGCGCCACGAGCACGCGGTCGCCGACCAGCGCCTCGGCCCGGCGCAGCACCTCCGCCAGCAGCATGCTGTCGGTGGCCAGCGGCAGGTGGTGGCCATGCTGCTCCATGGCGGCGACTGGGATGACCACCGGCGTGTGCGGGGCGAGTCGGGCGACGTCGCGCCAGGTCAGTTCAGCGAGGTTCATGCGTCCGTTCTCCGAGGACCGCCGGGCGTCGCTCGCGCGGCCAGATGACGAGGAATGCGCAGACCGCGATCGCGGGCACCCAGGCCGCGAGCGTGAAGCCGAGATCGAACGAGCCGGTCCGGTCGATGAGTTTGCCGAACTGCTTCTGGAAGGGAGAGCAGACGATCCAGCCGAGGGCGGCGAGCAGACCGGTGGCCTTGCCCGTGTGCCGCGGGCTGACGTCCTGGGCCAGCGAGTAGTAGCAGGGGAACAGGCCGAGCGCGCCGGCGCCGACGACGAGCAGCGCCGCGTACATCCACGCCCCCTGCAGCGCCACCGCCGCCATCGTCGCCGCGCCGACGCACAGGCTGCACACGGCCGCCACAAGCGACCGGGCGCCGAACTGCGACAGGCCGCGGTGCGCCAGCCAGACGCCGGCGGCGCCGGCGGCGATGCAGCCCGCGTCGGCGGCCACGTAATACCCCGAGTTGAACAGCAGCGACTCCGTCTCCGAGACGCCGCGGCCCTGCTGGAGGAACTTCGGCAGCCAGGCCCGGGCCAGGTGCCAGGTCAGGTTGATGCCGATGACGAAGGGCACGAGGGCCCAGAACCTGCGGTTCCCCAGGCAGGCCTCCCACCATGCCGCAAAGCCCGCGGTCTCCGTTCCGCCCCGGTCGGTGCCACCGGTCAGCCCTGGCTCGCGGCCCATCAGCAGGAGCCAGGCGACCACCCAGACCGCACCGCACGCGCCGATGACGATGAAAGGCAGCCGCCAGGCGCCGGGCACCTGGCTGTTGCCGACCAGCGCCAGGATCACCAGCGGCGTGACGATCGCGCCAATCGCCCCGCCACTCTGCAGCAGGCTATTGCCGAACATCCGTCGTTCGGGAGCGAGCAGGGCCTGCGTCGTTCGCAGGGCGCACGGCCAGTGTCCGGCCTCGAAGAACCCGAGCAGCGTCCGGCAGGCGAGCATCTGCCAGAAGCCCTCGGCGAAGCCGGTGAGCAGGCCGACGAGCGACCAGGCGACGACGACGGCCGGATACAGCCAGCGGATCGAAAGCCGGTCGGCGAGGATGCCGAAGCACAACGACCCGGCTGCGAAGGCGAGGCCGAAGGCGAACTCCAGGTCACCGTACCGCTCCTGCGTGAGACCCAGCTCTTCGGTGATCCGCACCGACATGTTGTTGAGCGCCATCCGGTCCATGTAGTTGAGCATGGTTGCCAGCAGGAGAATGCCGCACACTCCCCACTGCCCAACGCTGCCGCCTCGGTCCCCGGCTCGCTGCTGTTGCTCGGTCATCACGTGCCTCGGTCCGCTGCCGGCCGGCACATGCCGCTGCCGGAGGGATCATCGTGGTTGACGGGCTGCCCGTTGTGCAAGCGATCGTGCCGGCACGGGGCATTCAGCGACGGTTGCAACGCTGCGGGCGTTGCAGGGCGGCGTGGCCGTGCGACGACCGGCCCGAAAAGTTTTGCCAATCATCACGACCCCTCGTAGGGCCGCCGCCCGCCCTGTCACGATCCCGCGTGCGCGGGACGGGCCACTGGTTGGAGGCGGCCCCCTCCTGCTAGAGTGCGGCGAAGAAGGTCCGCGGGATGGCGGACCATTGACTCGGGGTATGCGGCGCTGCCCTGCGGCACGACCATCTACGGAGGAGGAAATCTCGTGGCCGGCATTGCAGCAACCGATTATTCGACACCCGCAGCCCGGGGCGAGCCCGGTGCCGACACGTGGATCGCCATCGCCGGAATCGTCTACGAAGAACTCGCCCGCGCCCGGCCGAGGGCGCGGCAGGTGAAGCTGACGCCCGCGACCACGCTCGCCGAGGCGGGCATCGATGCCGTCGCGTTTCTCGACGCCGTCACGCGGCTGGAGGGCCGCTACCAGATGCGGTTTCGCGACGACTGGCTGGCCGGCATCGACACCTGCGGCGACCTGATCGAGCGCATCGCCGAGCACATGTTCGACAACGCCGACCGCCGTGACGGCCGGGCGAAGCTGGCTCCCGTCGTCGTGCCACCGGTGGCAGCGCGGCGCACGCCGCCGGCAGCCCCCTCGTCCGATCCGTTCCCCGAGTGCGCCGCCCTCGAGGAGCGGCTCGCGGCCCTCGAATCCCAGGGGCTCGCCAACCCGTTCCTGCTCGCCAACGAGAGGGTGCGGCAGCGGACGGCCCGAGTCGCCGGCCGCGACGTGATCAACTTCACGAGCTTCGATTATCTCGGACTCGCCGCCCACGCGGACGTGGCCCGCGCCGCCAAGGATGCCATCGACACGTTCGGCACGAGCGCGTCGGCGAGCCGGATGGTGGGCGGCAATAACACGCTGCTCGACGAGCTTGACGCCGAGCTCGCAGCGTTCCTCGGCACCGAGCGGGCCGTCGTCTTTCCCTGCGGCTACGGCACGAACGCCTCCGTCTTCAACCACCTGTTCGGCGAGGGTGACCTGATCCTCTACGACGAGCTCGCGCACAACAGCATCGTGCAGGGCGCCGGCGCATCGAAGGCGGGCAAGCGGCCGTTCCGCCACAACGACCACGTCCAGCTCGACGCGCTGCTCCGCGACCTGCGGCCGAAGTATCGGCGCGTGGTGGTGGCGATCGAGGGCGTGTACAGCATGGACGGCGACTATCCTGACCTGCCCCGGTTCATCGACGTCAAGAAGCGGCACGACGCCCTGCTGTACGTGGACGAGGCCCATTCGCTGGGAACGATGGGCCCCGGCGGTCGGGGCATCTGCGAGTTCTTCGGCGTCGATCCGGCCGAAGGCGACCTGTGGATGGGGACGATCAGCAAGGCGCTCGGTGCCGGTGGCGGCTATCTGGCCGGCCGCGACCGCCTTGTCCGCTATCTGGGCTACACCACGCCTGCGTTCGTCTTCTCGACGGCGTGCTCGCCGCCGAACGCCGCGGCGGCCCTGGAAGGGCTGCGGGTCATCGGCCGCGAGCCATGGCGGGTCACGCGGCTGCGCGAGCGATCGGACCTGTTTCGCAAGCTTGCCCAGGACTGCAATCTCGACACCGGCCCGAGCATCGACACGCCGGTGATCCCGATCATTCTCGGCAGTTCGACGCGGGCGATCCGCGTGTCGCAGCTGCTGCTCGAACGCGGCATCAACGCCCGACCGATCCTCTACCCGGCGGTCCGCGAATCGGCGGCCCGCGTCCGCTTCTTCCTCACGGCGGAGCACACCGAGGAGCAGATCGTGCACGCTGTCGAAGCTCTCGCCGACGTCGTCCAGCTGACGGCCTGACGCGGTGTGTTTCGCGCCGTCGCAGCCGACATGGCGTCTGTTTTTCGCGCCGTCGCAGCCGACACAGCGTCTGCTCCGGCTTACGGTCGCCGGGCGAAGCCCGGCTCCGCGCAAGCGATGATCGCACCGTTGACGGCGCTCTCCCGAGCCGGAGGATCGGCGGAAGCTCGAGGAGCGTGAGGCTGGCTGATTCTCGCGCCGTCGCAGCCGACACAGCGTCTGTTTTTCGCGCCGTCGCAGCCGACACAGCGTCTCCTCCGGCTTACGGTCGCCGGGCAAAGCCCGGCTCCGCGCAAGCGATGATCGCGCCGTTGACGGCACTCTCCGGAGCCGGAGGATCGGCGGAAGCTCGAGGAGCGTGAGGCTGGCTGATTCTCGCGCCGTCGCAGCCGACACAGCGTCTGTTTTTCGCGCCGTCGCAGCCGACACAGCGTCTCCTCCGGCTTACGGTCGCCGGGCAAAGCCCGGCTCCGCGCAAGCGATGATCGCGCCGTTGACGGCGCTCTCCCGAGCCGGAGGATCGGCGGAAGCTCGAGGAGCGTGAGGCTGGCTGATTCTCGCGCCGTCACAGCCGACATGGCGTCTGCTCCGGCTTACGGTCGCCGGGCGAAGCCCGGCTCCGCGCAAGCGATGATCGCGCCGTTGACGGCGCTCTCCCGAGCCGGAGGATCGGCGGAAGCTCGAGGAGCGTGAGGCTGGCTGATTCTCGCGCCGTCACAGCCGACACAGCGTCTGCTCCGGCTTACGGTCGCCGGGCGAAGCCCGGCTCCGCGCAAGCGATGATCGCGCCGTTGACGGCGCTCTCCCGAGCCGGAGGATCGGCGGAAGCTCGAGGAGCGTGAGGCTATCCTGCCTCAGCGACGAGACTTCTGCCGTCCTCCGGCGGATTGGGCATATCGACTTCTGCCGTCCTCCGGCGGGTTGGGCGATCGATCGCCCGCGGCCTCCGGCGGGTTGGGCGCGTCGCACACCACACCTCGATCAAGGAGCCGTGCGCGCGCCCCGCCACCCATTCCAGTCGGGCCGGCATTGCGGGCTGAAATCCGACTGCCGCCGCGTGAACAGGCTCCGACTCCGGTTCGACACACGCAGCGCGTCAGGCATGTCCGCGTACGATCCACCGCGGACGCCCGATCCCTGGCCGTCGGTCTTCCCGGCATCCTTCGGACTGCGCGTGCTGAACCGTGCCGGCGGCCAGTCGGCGGGCGGAGTCGTCGTGCCATCACCGTGGCTGCCGCGAAACGATCTCCCCGTCGCATCGGCCACCGTCACCACCTGCTCGCGGACGTTGCCCGAGAGCTCCATGATGCCCCAGTACGAGCCGCCGCCGGGAATGCGGCCGGTCGTCGCCGTCGCGAAAATCCCCGGCCGCATCGGCCCGCCCGGCACGCCGTTGATGTACGGGCTCACCGGGCCGCCGAAGAAGGCGGGCAGGGTCAGGTCGTGGCAGGCGTTGCCGGCCGTCTCCAGGGCGCCGGCGGCGATCCGCTCGCCCCGCCCGCCCTCGTCGGCGACGGTGTACTCGGCCTTGGCGATCGCCGCGGTTCCCCAGGCATACTCGCCGGCCAGCGCCCGGCGCGGGCCCCGGCACGCCTTCTCATACTCCAGTTCGGTCAGCGGCCGCAGCGCTGCCCACGAGGCATGCTTCGCCCCGTCCCACCAGGCGAGCAGGTTGCAGGCCTGGTGCGGCTTCCGCGCGACGAGTCTGGGCCACGCACCCTGGAGCCCGTAGCGACCCGCCGCGGTCACGTGCCGCACCGCGTGTCCCTCGTCGCCTCCCGTCGTGTTGGCGAACTCGGCAGCGGAGAGCGTGTTGAGAAAATCCGTGAACTGACCGCGGGTCAGTTCATACCGCATGCAGTAGAAGGCGTCATGACCGGTCGGAAACCGGTCGTCGAGCGGCGCGGCGAGCCCGCGGGTCGCCTCGTCGCCGGCCCAGAGCATGCCCGGCTCGGCTCCGACCCGGCGCGCCGTTGTGCCGGCCGCCGCCGGACCGCTCCAGGCGGCATCGACGAGAAACGGGCCGCCCGACGTCGCCACGCCTGCGGCGACGAACGCTCCCGCCTCGCTGCCCCCGGAACCGGCATGGAACGCGCCCGGCGGCACGCGCACCATGTCGATAGCGAAGACGCGCAGATCGACCGCCGCAGGGTCGTCGACGCCATCGGCAGCGTGCAGCCAGCGCAGCCCGACGGCGGCGAGATCGAGCGGGCCCTGACCGGGCGCCGCGCGATGGATGAACACGCCCCTGCCCCGCCCGCCGGTCAGGCCGACCTCGAGAGTGGCAGCGGCGGGCACGGAGTGATCGACCCGGTCGGCGGCGAGCGTGGCATGGGCGTAGCCATCGCCCCCCGGACGACGAAACTTCGCGAACACCCAGGCCGAACTCCAACTTTCGACCGCCTCGTCGCGGCCGGTCGCGGCCGTGGCGGCCGGCTCGGTCCAGCGGGCCCGCCAGGCGTTGCCCGACCGGATGTCGAAGCGGATCACGCTCTGCCCGGCGGCCGGCGCGTCTTCGCGGCGGACGGCGCCGACCGCGACGATCGTCGCCGCGGCGTCGGCGCCGCGAAACCGCTCCGGCGCCGCATCGGCCGGCGCAGTGCCGGGGGCATCCGGATGCGCGGCGGCCTCGATGGCCATGGCGTCGTTCACGAACGCGTCGAACGTCCACGTCCAGTATGCGAATGCACGCCGCGCGTCCGCGTCGTCGGCCCTCTCGATGGCAGCCCGGGCCTCGGCGCGGAGTGACTTCATCCGGGCCACGACATCCGCCGGCCAGATGCTTCTGAAGGCCGCCGGCGGGATGCGATTCTCATCGACCCGCAACGCGACACCCTCCGGCAGCCGCTGCCAGCGGTCGCACTGCAGCCGGAGCAGGTCCCGGGCGGGCTTCGCGCCCGCGCCGAAGAGCCGGCGGCACATCTCGTCGAGCGTCGCATCGACGTCGAAGTCGGGGTTCCACAGCGCCTTCATCCAGACGTAGGCGGTCGGTGCGGCCGTGATCTGGCAGCCGGCGCCGTAGGTCAAGGCCTGGGCACCGGCGATCGCCTCGCGATTGGCCGCAAAGAAGTCGCGGGCGAGGTGCGGGAACTGGACCGGCCCATGCGTCCAGTCGCTGGGGCTTTGGAAGTCGACCCACAGACCGATCTTCCGCCCGGAGGCCTGCCGCCAGTCGCGGCTGTAGCGCTCCGCGACCGCCCGGACGGCCGGCTGCTGCCAGAGGCCGAGCGTGCCCACGTCGAGCGAATGGACGACGAGGTTGTCGGGATAGGTGATTCCCCGGGCGCACTCCGGGACCGTGAAGGGCGCGTAGATCACCTCCTTGCCCGGCCAGCGGTTCGCGACGGCGATGCACACATCGCGCAGGAAACCGCCGACGAGGGCTGCCTCACCGTCCCGCGCGACCGTCGCCCGGCAACGCTCGCAGTGGCACGTGCCCACCAGCGGCTCCCAGCCCATCGTGCCCGGGGACCAGATGTTGATGCCCGTGGCCGTGATGCCGCCGGGCCGCGGCCCCTTCCCGCCGCCGCCCCAGGCCCGTTCCATGCCGTCGATGTAGAACTGCAACGTCTCCGGCGCCGACAGGCAGAAGGCGACCCGCGACCGGCTCCCGTCGGCCAGCAGCTGAAACATCGCCGCCGGCTCGGCGGGCAGCCCGGGGCCGTACTCGAAGACGCGGGCTCCCTGCATGACCCGCTCGGGCTGCCAGCCATCCTCGCCGCGAACGAGGAGCAACTGGGTGCCGAACCACAGCGGCTCGCCCCCCTTGGGAAACAGTTCGCGATCGAGCGGAGACAACGTTTCGTCACGAGAGCGGGCCTGCATGAACCACCAGTCCTGATACATCCGCCGCAGGGCGAAGACGGGAGCGTCTCGGTAGTGGACCGGTTCCACGGCGAGCGTCGTCCGGCGCGGCACCGACCGGCCGCCGCCGGCCGCGGGCCAGTACCAGCGGACGCCGACGATCCGCTCCAGGAAGTCGGCGACCGCCCAGGCAACGCCGCCGTTGGGCTTGCCCGGGAGGGGGTGCCTGCTGCCGACGAGATACACCCGTCCGGCCGCGGTCTTGACGACGAATCCCTCGGCCGGAAGCCCGGCGGGGTCGATGCCGGCCTGCCGGCTCTCGGCACAGTCGCCGATGATGATTGCCGGCTGGTCCGGAGCGGGCGCGGCATCCACCACCTCCAGCGTGGCGCCGGTCGACGCCTTGATGCAGGCGACCAGTTCGGCGACGAACTGCTTGAGGAACGGAGGAGGCACGGCATCGTCTTTTCCGCCCCGACCCGCGGCCACGTGGACCACGCACCGCGCCCCCCCGTCCTCGACGAGCACGACCGGGTCGTGCCGCGGCTGTTCCAGCCACGTGACGCCTGCCAGGTCCGGCGGCTGGTACGCCCCGTCCGCCGCCACGGCGCGGCTGCCGCTGGCTGCGATCGCCAGCATCACGACGACGACCCATCGTTTGAACATGGTGCTCAACTCCCGGAACGCGCAGCGGTCCGTCCCTGCCCGATAGTGAGCCAGTCTGGACGGCACGCCGGCCTTGTACCAGCCGCGGGCGACCCTCCGTCACCTCGCCTTGACGACGTAGGTCTCCGAAAAGCGATCATGCCAGCCCCGCGTCGGGGTGCCAAGGAAGGAAAACATCTCGAACGGGATGAATCGACACAGCGTCCGGCCGATGATCTGCCCGAACGAAGGGGGCAGGCCAACGGCATTGACCACCCTGGTGCCGGTGATCAACTTGCCCAGCGTCCGGGACGTGATCGCTTCGAACACAATGTAGTACAGCAGCGTCAGGAAAACACCGAGCAGCAGGTCGGGAATGCTCTCCAGCCAGGCGATGCCCGCCTCGCCGCCGACGAGCGCGACGAGGATGCCGAACAGGAATCCGAAAATCAGCTGCCCGATGGAGTCGATGATCAGATTGGCGAGCCGGGCTCCCTGCCCGGCGATGGAAGACGGGTCGACGGGGACGCCCTCTGCGGGCAGCGCTGGAGCACTGGTCGGCGAAGCATACGGATTGGTGATCTCGTCCAAGACGCAGCTCCCTGAGGTGCGATCGGAGGGGACGGTACCGTGCCGTTCGGGGATTCGGCAGCCGGCACGGCAGTGGTGCTACACTATTCCAGAGTCGTCAGCGTTGCTGCGGATCTGCCCCCAGGAACCGTGCCGATGCGGTATGCGACCGCCCTGTTCGTCGTCGTCGTCTGGCTGGCCGGCCCCCGCTCCGGCGCCGCGGCTCCGGAGGAACTGCCCCCGTCGATCGCCGGCTTTCTGCGCGACCACTGCCTCGACTGCCACGCCGGTCCGAAGCCTGATGCCGGGTTGACGCTCGACGGCTTCGCGACCCCGACGACCATCCGCTCCAACCGGTCCCGCTGGCGGGCGATCCTCGACCGCGTCGTGCACGGAGAGATGCCGCCGGCCGAGGCGGATCAACCATCGGATGCCGCCCGGGACGCCTTCGTCGCCGAGGTGCGCCGGGCGTTCGCGACAGCCGACGCCGGCCCGCCCGATCCGGGGCCTGCCGTCATCCGCCGCCTCAACAGGGCCGAGTTCGACACCACGATCCGCGATCTGTTCCAGGGGGATTTCCGCGCGGCGGCCGCCTTTCCCGAGGACGAGGTCGGGCATGGCTTCGCGAACATCGCCGACGTTCTCACCGTGTCGCCGCTCCTCATGGAGCGGCTGCTCGATGCGGCCGAGGTGATCGCCGCCCAAGCGATCCCCGCCGAACTGCCGGCCCCTCCCTCTCGCCGAACCAAGGGACGGCACCTGTGGCCGGTGCGCGAGGACCTGGCCGGCGTCGAGTTTCGCGAGGTCAATGCTGACGGCGACAAACCGGCGTTCACCGGGCCGCTCTCGCTGCCGCTCGCACTCGAACCGACCGCCGAATACCGGATCCGCGCCCGGCTCTATGCCACGAGCCCCGCCGGGCAGCCGGTCGAGGTCGTCCTGCTGGCAGACGGAAAGGAAACCGCCATCACGTCCCCGCCAACGGATCTCGCGCGGATCGCGGGAGCGGCTCCGACGGAGGGCCGCCGGGAGATCCTCTCCACCCACACGATCGACGCCCGCACTCCCGAGGAGGCGCAGACGATCGAGGCCATGGTCGCGCGCCGCACCGGCGTCGGCGGCGTGGCGATCGGCTGCCTGAGGCAGCCCGAGGGACAGCCCGCGCCCACCCTTCACGTCGAGTGGATCGAGGTCACGGGGCCGCTCGACAACCGGCCCGTCTCGATGCGGGCGACCCTCGGCGACACGCCCCTGGCCGATGCCGCCGCGAATCCGCGTCCCGTTCTGGCGTCCTTCGCCCGCCGCGCCTGGCGCGGGCCGGTCCCCGATTCGCAGCTCGACGGACTGTGTCGCATCGTCGCCGATGCCGCGGCGGCGGGTGAGCCGGCGATCATCGGCCTGCGGCGGGCGATCGCCGCCGTCCTCGCCTCTCCCCGGTTCCTGTTTCGCCTCGAATCACCTCCGGCCGCCGACGTCCGCACCGTCACGCCGGTCCCCGACGTGGAACTCGCCACGCGGCTCTCCTACTTCCTCTGGAGCTCGTGTCCCGACGAGGAGTTGCTGACCATCGCGGAACGCGGAGAACTTGCATCTGGAATCGATGGGCAGGTCGAGCGCATGCTCGCCGATCCGCGGGCCGACGCACTCGTCGACCAGTTCGCCATGCAGTGGCTGGGACTGGAGCGGCTGGCGGCGCATGCCGTCGATCCGCAGGCTGTTCCCGGCTGGAGACCAGAGCTCACCGCGGACATGGTCGAGGAGACACGCCGGTTCATTCGTGCCGTGTTCCGCGGGCAGGACGGGCTGCTGCAGCTGCTCGACGGCGAGTTCACGTTCGTCAACCGGTCGCTGGCCGCGCACTATGGCCTCGCCGTGGATCCGCCGCTCGGAAAACGGGAATGGCGCCGGGTCTCGCTCACGGACACGCCGCGGGCCGGGCTCGTGTCGCAGGGTTCAGTCCTCACACTGACGTCCAATCCGGCCCGGACGTCCCCCGTGAAGCGCGGAAAATGGGTTCTCGAGACGCTGCTCGACGCCGCGCCGCCGCCGGCGCCACCGGAAGTCCCCGCGCTCGAGGAGCAGGGCCGCGACCCGGCCGTTGTCTCGTTCCGCGCGCGGCTCGAGCGACACCGTGCCGATCCAGCCTGTGCCGGCTGCCATCGCCGGATGGACGCCTTCGGCTTCACGCTCGAACGCTTCGACCCGCTCGGCCGGCTTCGCGATCGCGACTCGGACGGCGGACCGGTTGACGACCGGGGAGACTTCGGCTCCGGCCAGCCCCTCGATGGCGTCTCCGGCCTGCGCCGTCACCTGCGGATCCATCGCCGGGAATTCGTCCGCGGCCTGGCCAGAAAACTCCTCATCTACGCGATCGGCCGGGGGTTGGAGTCCGGCGACGAGCCCGCGCTGGCGGAGATCGAGCGCGCTGCCGATAATGAGAAGGGTAGCTTGTCCGACCTGGTGAAGGCCGTCGTTCGCAGCCCGCAGTTCCGCCTCCGGCGGCCGCAGACGGCCGTCGCTGACACCATACCGTGACGCAGCCGGGAGGAATGCCATGACCGGACACCGTCTCCTGCAACGCCGCAGCGTGCTCCGCGGACTCGGGGCGGCGCTGGGTCTGCCCTGGCTCGAGGCCCTCGCGGGCTCCGGCACCGTCGCCGCACCGCGGCGGTTGGCGTTTATCTACGTCCCAAACGGCATCGACATGCAGCGCTGGCGGCCGGCCGCCGCGGGCGACCTGGCAGGCGACCTACCGCCGATCCTCGCCCCGCTGCAGTCGCACCGTGACGACATCCTCGTGATCTCCGGCCTCGCGGCCGACAAGGCCCGGGCCCATGGCGACGGCGGCGGCGACCATGCCCGCGCGATGACCGCGTTTCTCACTGGGGCCCAGCCGCGCAAGACCGACGGCAGCAATATCCTCGCGGGCATTTCCGCCGATCAGGTCGCCGCCGGCGTCGTCGGGCAGGCGACCAGGCTCCCGTCACTCGAACTCGGCTGCGAGCCGGGCGGGCTCAAGGGGGCGTGCGATACGGGCTACGCCTGTGTCTACAGCTGGGCGATGTCGTGGAAGTCGGCCTCCCAGCCGCTGCCCCTGGAGACCGATCCGCGGCTCGTCTTCGAGCGGCTGTTCGGATCGGGTTCGACCGCCGACCGCCGGGCCCGTGAGGCCAGTCGCCGCAGCCTGATCGACGTCGTTCGCGAGGACGCCCGGAGCCTGGAGCGGAGCCTCGGGCCCGGCGACCGCCGCAAGATCGACGAGTACTTCACGGCGCTCCGTGAGGTCGAACGCCGTCTCGACAACGCCGCGTCGCGGCCGGTGCCCGTGCCCCCCGCCGGTGTCGAGCCGCCGGCGGCCAACCCCGCCGACCTCGGCGACCGGGCCCGGCTGATGTGCGACCTGCTGGCGATCGCCTTCCAGTCCGACGCGACCCGGATCGGCACGCTCAGCTTCGCCAACGAGGGGAGCAACGCGACCTATCCGCAGATCGGCGTCAACGACGGTCATCACCTCATCTCTCACCATGGGGGCGACGCCGCCAAGATCGAGAAGATCGCCCGCATCAACACCTTCCACGTCGGCCACCTCGCCCACCTGCTCGACCGGTTGCGCGGCATCGAGGAGGCGGGCCGGCCGCTGCTGGACAGCTGCATGATCGCCTACGGCAGCGGTAACAGCGACGGCGACCGGCACAACCACGACGACCTGCCGATTCTCGTCGCGGGGGGCGGCGCAGGGACGATCCGCGGCGGCCGGCACCTGCGGCTTGCCGCCGAGACTCCGGTCACGAACCTCTGGCTGTCGCTGATCCAGCGCATGGGGGTCGAAGCGCGGTCGTTCGGCGACAGCACCGGACCGCTCGACGGGCTCGGCTGAGCCCCGGCGCCGGCGAGCGAATGCCTGTATCATGCCGGCATCCGTCAAGGGTCCCACCATGCAACGGCTGCTCGCCCCCGTGCTCGTGTTGCTCGTCGCCGCGGTCGCTGCGGCGGCGGAACCGCTGCGTTTCGGCGGCTACCACACGCGGCTGGTGACCGGCGCCGACTGGGAGGCCCGCTGCCGCTCCGGCGCGCATGCCGACGTGGTCGTGCGGGTCGCCGACGCGGGGGGCGACCTCGTCTTCTGGCGCGGCACGGGCTACCTGCCCGAGTGGCGGACTCCGCGCGGCGCGTGGCGGCTGGCGGAGTTCGTTCCGCGGCAGGGCGACGGCCCGCCCGAACGGCCCGATCGGGTCAACGCCTATTCCAACGTCGCCATCGTCGCCTCGACGGCAGACGAGGTCACGATCCGCTGGCGCTACCTCGCCCGCTTCGCTCCCGGCAACCCGCACGGCGACGTCCGACAGGAGAACGTCGTCGAGGAGACGTTCGTCGTCTCCCGCGCCGGCACGGTCGAGCGGACGGTCCGGCGCGGGACGCCGCGCATCGATGCCTGGGACGACCCTGCCGGGTGGGATGTGCAGCGGGTGCGGCTGCATCCCGACGGCATCGAGGAGACGGCGCTGCCACGGCCGCTGGTCGAGCGGCAGCCCACCCGGGTCGCCGGCGCTCCGCGGCTCGATTTCGGCGCGGCGGCGCCGGCGGTCTGGTTTCGCTTCGACGAGGGGGAGGGAGACACGACCCACGAGGAGCGGTCCGGCACTGCCTTCGAAGTCCACGGCCACAAATCGCTGTGGACGCCCGGCATCTCGGGCGCGGCCCTGGCGCTCGACGGCTACCATTCCGCGATCGTCGTTCCGGCCGACCGCGTGCCAAAGCTCACGGGCAGCCTGACGGTCGAAGGCTGGGTGGCGCTCGGAGCGTACCCGTGGAACTGGGCGCCGCTCGTCCAGCACGGGGACGAGAGCGGATTCTTCCTCGGCATCGACAGCCACGGCTATCCGGGGTTCGGCGTCCGGGCCGGTGACCGCTGGGAGCTGCTCTCCCGGCCGGGCAAGCCACCGTATGCCGACCGACTGACGCTGCGCCGCTGGTACCACCTCGCCGGAACGTACGACGCGGCGACGGGCGGCATGCGGCTCTTCGTCGACGGCCGGGAGGTGGCCCGCGGCGCGGCCCCGGCCGGGGGCGTCGCCCGGCCGCCGGACGACCTGCGGATCGGCAAGGCCGGAATCCTGCGGAAGCCCACGGAGGGAACGCACGACAACCTGCCGAGCGAGTTCGGCCTCGACGGCCTCGTCGACGAGGTCCGCGTCCATGCCGCCGCGCTCGACGGCGATGCGATTGCCCGCACCGCGGCCGTGGCCGGAACGACGCCACCGGCGGTCGCGGCGGAGGCGTTGCCCCCGCGGGCCCTGCCCCGCCCCGACACGGGTGGCCGGTTCGGCGCGGTCGCGACCCGGCTCCGCTACCACCCGACGTGGGACAACCTGTGGCGGGTCGGCCCGCAGGCCGACGTCGTCGTCGGCTTCGACCGGCTGCCGACGACGCTCGTCTTCTGGCGCGGCGTCAGCTACATCCCGATGCTCGTCAACGACGCGCACCAGTGGTTCACGCAGGAATTCAACGAGACCGGGTTCACGGCGGATGCGCCCGGCGACTGCGAGCCGATGTCCGACAAGGCCTGCCGCGACTCGCACGTCCGGATCATCGAGCGCGACGGCCCGCGGGCGGTGGTCCACTGGCGTTACCGGCTCATCAACTCCGAGTACCACTGGGCCAACATGGACGAACACGGCTGGGGCGACGTCGCCGACTGGCACTACCACGTGTATCCCGACGGGGTGGCCGTCAAGGTGATGCGCTGCTACTCGTCGAAGCCGGAGACGTGGCACGAGTGGAACGAGCAGATCGCGATCCTCGGCGAGGGACAGCATCCCGAGCAGGTCCTCGGCCGGACGCCGGTGATGACGCTGGTGGACGGTGAGGGACGGGCGACGAGCTACGACTGGAACCCCGCCCCGCCCAAGCCCGACTTTCGCGACAAGACGATCCAGCTGGTGCACCTCACCGGCACGCACAAGCCGTTCGCGATCCAGCGGTTCGACGGCGGCGGCATGTATCTGGGCGAGACGACCTGGTATTCGGTGTTTCCCACCTGGAATCACTGGCCCACGGCCCAGATCAACTCCTCGG
This sequence comes from Planctomycetia bacterium, assembly GCA_014192425.1. NCBI lineage: Bacteria > Pseudomonadati > Planctomycetota > Planctomycetia > Planctomycetia bacterium. The sequence goes on from BJHK01000028.1 coordinate 18,541, forward strand.
GGCGGAACGCCAGCTTTCCCGACCGGGCCGCCCACGCCTCGATCTCCCAGCTCAAGTGGCCCGTGAGCCGGCAGCAGCGCGGGGCGGTTCCGTTCGAGGAGAAGATCCTCATGGAAGGGCTGACGGACCGTCCGGCGGCCGAGCTTCTGCCGCTGGCCCGCTCGTGGCTCGATCCGCCCCCGGCGGTCGACGTCATGGGGGGCACGGGGGGCGACTACGCCGCCGGCCGCCGCGCGTATGTCTTCGACTGGCGCGGCGAACCGCTTTCCTTCGCGCTCGAGGCGTCGGCCCGCCGGCCGATCCGCAACCTGTGCTTCGAGGTGCGCAACTGGCCCGGCCCGGCGACGGCGGCCACCCTCAACGTCGACGGAAGCGACCGCGCCCCCGGGCCGGCGTTCCGCCAGGCGGTGCGGATCGCCCCCGATGCATCTTGGACGCTCGTCGTGTGGCTGGAACTGTCGGCCGACGAGCCGCGCCGGTTCCAGATCAGCGCCCGCGACGCCGCCACCGCGGACCGCCGTCCCTGACCGCCGTCCCTGACCGCCGTCCCCAGCCGCCGTCCCCAGCCGCCGTCCCCAGCCGCCGTCATCCGCGCGGACTACGACGATGAACCACCCACTGACGATGACGTTCCGGATTCTCGCCCTCGCGCCGCAGGTGCACGTCCGCGACGCGACGGGCGCCACCGTCTGTTATGTGCGGCAGAAACTTCTCCGGCTCAAGGAGCACGTCGAGGTGTTCGCCGACGAGTCGCAGTCTCGGCTGCTGTACGAGATCCGTGCCGACCGGATGATCGACTTTTCCGCGACGTATCGATTCGCGGACGCCGGCGGCCGCCCGCTGGGGGCCGTTCGCCGCCGCGGCTGGCGGTCGCTGTGGAGGGCGCGGTACGACCTCCTCGACGAGCAGGGGCGGGAATGCGGTTCGATCACCGAGGTCGATCCGTGGGTCTCGTTCGCCGATCGGCTGCTCGACGGCATCCCCGGCGTGTCCCTCGTGACCGGCTACATCCTCCATCCCGTCTATGCTCTCGCCGACGCGACCGGCCGCGAGCTCCTCCGCCTGACGAAGCAGTCGGGGTTTCTCGAGTCGCGGTTCCTGATCGACCGCTGCGGCCCGTGCACGGAGACCGAGGAAACCCGGGGCGTCCTCGCATTCCTGATGATGACGCTCCTCGAGCGGCGGCGGGGCTGACCGCGGCCGCCCCGCCGTGCGTTGACCGGCGTCATCGGCCGGCGCCGCGCTGCCGCGACTCCCCCGCCCCCGGCCTGACCGGTTCGACCTCGGCATCCTGGATCAGCCAGCGCCCGTCCTTCCGGAGCAGCGGCACCCGGGCGCCGACGAGAATCGTGCCCGGCGTGTTGCTGTCGATGACGTTGCCGGTGACCCTGACCACCAGATTGGCCTCGGCCCGCGGTGGTGTCGCCCGCGCATCGACGTCCAGTTCCAGGTTCGTGATCACCACCTCGGTCGGCCGGACCTGCGCCAGGGCCCGTTCGGCCTCGGCGCGCAGCGGCCGCAGGTCGGGATCGAGGGCGGCGATGATCGTCTCGATGTCGCGTCGCTCGGCGGCGCTGGCAAGCCGGGGGAACAAGCCGAGCAGGTGCTCCCGGTCGGTGACCACAAGCGTGTCGGCGACGAACGCCACCACGCCGGCCACGACGAGGAGGATCGTCACGGCCAACAGCCAGCGGGCCTGGGAGCGCAGCCAGAAGAACGCGCCCACGGCGCTCCCCAGCAGGCAGGCGAGCACGAGCGGCAGCGATGACTCGAAGGGCATGACACTGACGGCGCATGGGGCGGAGGCGGGGCCGCCGAAATGTACCCGGTCCGCGGTCCTGTCGCGATTCGGGACGCCGGCCACCCGCGCGGTACATTGCAGGGGAACATTCGGAGCCGAAAACCATGCGCGTCGTCGGAATCTGCCTGCTGGCGGGCTGCTGCCTCTCGTTCCTGAGCCTGAGCCTGAGCCTGAGCCTGAGCCTAGGCCTGAGCCCGCCGGAAGGCTGCCATGCCGCCGACCCCGAGCCCCGTACCGGTGCAGGCCCCGGGGCGCCCCCCGGTGCAGCCGCAGAGCCGGCGGCCGAGCTCGACGAGGCGTCACGACGCGACGAGACGTTCCGTCGCCTCGTCACCAACGTCACGCTCTCCGGACACTTCACGCTCGACGGCGCCCGCCAGACGAAGCTCGAGCGCGAGGAGTACGTAATCACGGGCGCGGTGAAAGTCGGCAAGGGCGACCGCTGGGTGCTGACGTCGAGGATCAAGTATGGCGAGGTAGATCTCACGCTGCCCGTCCCCGTCCAGGTGAAGTGGGCCGGGGATACGCCGGTCATCACGCTCGACAAGGTCGGCCTGCCCGGGCTCGGTACTTTTTCGGCCCGGGTCGTGCTTGACCAGGGGCGTTACGCCGGCACATGGAGCCATGACGATGTCGGGGGACACCTGTTCGGAACGATCACTGCCAACGCCGAGAACGCGAAGCCCACCCCCCCGCGGCCCACGACGGGCAATTCTCCGACCAGCCAGGGCCCCGTGCCCTGAGGAGCGGCTTGCCGTAGCCTGCTCCGGACGATGACCGGCCCGCGGTGCGCCGGAGCGGGGAAAGGGTCGCCTGCCGGTGGCACCGGTTAGCCCGCTCTTTGGAGTGCGGTTTAAGTTTCACGGGAGGAGCGTTCTCCCGACACGCCCGCTGACGGTCCTTCTTGGAGCCGAAATGATGTCACTTGCCCAGTTCCTGACAATTCCCGCAGTTCTCTCGATCGCGATCGCCCACCTGGCCGCACCGGCGGCCGCGGCCCCCTGCCAGAACGGCCGCACGCATTCCTCGCAGCGGACGGTCGTCCGCACTGCCATCGGGCACGCCCAGCCGGCCGTCGTCCACACGATCGCGTTCCAGGAGGCGAAGAAGGACATCGTCGACACGGCGGTGGCCGCCGGATCCTTCAAGACGCTGGCGGCGGCGCTCGGGGCTGCGGACCTCGTGACCACGCTCAAGGGGGAGGGGCCGTTCACCGTCTTCGCCCCGACGGACGAGGCGTTCGCCAAACTGCCTCCCGGGACGGTGGAGACGCTGCTCAAGCCGGAAAATAAGGACAAGCTCAAGGAAATCCTTCTCCTGCATGTCGTTCCCGGGCAGGTTTACGCGGCCGACGTGGTCAAGCTCAAGGAGGCCAAGACGGCCGGCGGCAAGACCGTTTCCATCTCGACGGAGGGTGGTGTCAAGGTGGGCACGGCCACGGGAAAAGCGAACGTCGTGAAGACCGACATCAAGGCCGGCAACGGCGTGATCCACGTGATCGACGCGGTGATCCTGCCCTGACCACTGATTGAACTGACCGTCTCCGGCACACCGCCCCGCAGGATGCGTTCCTGCGGGGCGGTCGTGCTCGGGGTCCTTCCATCCCGTCCAGAGGGTGCCGCTGATGCCCAGAAAACGCACCACTCGGCGACGTGTCCGCGAAGTCGCGGAGAGCGACGCCACCTACATCTGCGACTCCTGCGGCGAAGAGATCGTGGTGCCGGTCGACCGCAGCGCCGGCGCCCGGCAGGACTACGTGGAAGACTGCCCCGTCTGTTGCCACCCGATGGCCCTGCGCGTCGAGATCGACCGCGATGGCGAAGCCCATGTGAGGGGCGCGCACGAATAGCCGGCCCAGGGCTGTGACACGGTGTCGCTGGCAGCCAGATCAAACCGCGCGGAATCGACCGCGAAGGCTGGGCATGAGCCACTCGGCAGTGGGGCCTGAGGGCATCGGCAGCGAACGCTGCTTCGCAAGGCAGGGCAGGCTGGGCAGGCTGGGCGGAGTAGCCCGCGGAAGGCAGCGTCTTTTCTCACTTTTGCCATCGGCCGGCCATTCGTATCATCCGTGCCAGCAACCCCGCAGTTCATCGTGCTCAACTCATTTCTCCGCCCGCACCGACTTCATTCAACACGAAACTCGTCATGAAAATCGGACGACTGATTGGCGATACGGCATCGCAGATTCCAGTGGTTGGCCGACACGTGCGCAGCCTCCAGGGCCGCGTGCGTCGTGCCCGCACCGTCGCAGCCCCCCTGCCTCTCTCGCAGAGCCGGCCCGCCGCCACCTACCTGCCTTCACAGGCAGCCGCGTGGCTTGCCCCCAGCGGAGTGCGGGTGGCGGTCGTGATTCCTGTCTACCGCGGGCTCGATGAGACGCGTCGCTGCCTGGCAAGCGTGCTGGCGCACCGCGATGGAGTGCCGGCGGAGATAATCGTCATTGATGACTGCTCGCCCGAACCCGGCATGTCGAGCTGGCTGCGAGAGCTCGCAGCAGAAGGGTCGATCACGCTGCTCCGCAACGATGTCAATCGTGGCTTCGTTGCCTCGGTCAACCGGGGCATGGCAGCGGCCGGTGATCGCGACGTGGTGCTGCTCAACAGCGATACGGAAGTCCCTTCCAACTGGCTGTCACGACTTGCGGGGCACGCCTATTCGTCTCCACGGATTGGCAGCGTGACCCCGTATTCGAACAATGCGACCATTTGCAGTTGGCCGGGGGTGAGAGGAGGGGCGTTGCCGCCGGGGCGCAGCGTCGCCGACATGGACGCCGCGTTCCTCGCCGCCAATCGTGGCCGTCAGGTCGACATCCCGACCGCCGTCGGCTTTTGCATGTACATTCGTCGCGACTGTCTTGAAGCCGTGGGCAGCTTCGACGAGGCGACCTTCGGCCGCGGCTACGGCGAAGAGAACGACTTCTGCCTGCGGGCCACGGCCGCCGGGTGGCAGCACGTGCTGGCTTGCGACACGTTCGTGTTTCACGCCGGCGAGACGAGCTTTGGCAAGGATTCACCGGAACGGGCCCGGGCGTGGTCTCTGCTGACCGCCCGTTATCCCCACTACGCGGCAGCGGTCGCCCGCCACATCGAGGCCGACGAGGCCGCCACCAGTCGGTTTGCGGCCACGGCCGCCCTCTTCCGTCAGGCCGCGGAGCCTACGATTCTCGTCGTCATGCACGCGCTGGGCGGCGGCACCGACCGCCATGTCCGCGATGTTCAGTCGGCCGTGGGCTCGCGGGCGAACTTCCTGCGGCTGGAGCCCCGCCCGGGTGGGCTGGCCCTGTCGGCCCCGGGGCTCCCCGGCCATCCTGCGGCGGTGTTCGGTATCGAGCAACTCGATGAACTGGTCGCCGTGCTCCAGTCCTGCGGCACCGATCGCGTGCACGTGCACCACTGGCTCGGCTACGACTCCTTGCTCCGGGTCCTCATCGACCGCCTCGGCGTGCCGTTTGACGTCACGATCCACGACTACTTCTCGATCTGCCCGCAGATCAACCTCCTGCCGACGCCCGCCTCCCAGCACTGCGGTGAGCCGGATGCCGCCACGTGCAATGCCTGCATCGCGGGCCGGCCGCAGTTTGGCGCGACCAATATCACCGACTGGCGCATGCGGCATGCCTGGCTGCTCAACGAGGCGGAGCGGGTGATCTGTCCGAGCGAGGATGCCCGTGATCGCATCGCCCGCTATGCCCCGCATGCCCGGCTGCAGGCCGTTTCCCACGAGCCTGTCCGGCAAGACTCGTGGCACGTTCGGTCCACGCCGCCGCAGCCGGGCGAGCCGATGCGAATCGGGGTGATCGGCGTGATCGCCCAGCACAAGGGGCTCGACGCCCTGGCCGCGGCCATCGAGGCCGCCGATCCTGGCGAGTTCGAGTTCGTGGTCATTGGCTCGTGCGATCCGAAGCTCCCTCGCCACCTGCGGCATCGCGTTACGGAGACCGGTCCTTACGAGGAGGCCGATCTGCAGGAGTTCCTGGCTGCCGCTCGACTCCACGCCGCCTGGTTCCCGGCCACCTGGCCGGAGACCTATAGCTACACGCTCTCCGCAGCCATCGATGCCGAACTGCCGATCGTGGCGCCCGCGATGGGCGCATTCCCGGAGCGGCTCGCCGGGCGACCGCTCACCTGGCTCGTGCGGCCCACGCGCGATGGTGTGGCGCTGCTCGACACGTTCACGGCGGTGCGGTCGACGCTGCTCACGCAGTCTGGTTCGTCTGCGGGCCCGCGGGCCGTGGATCCGATTTCCTACTATCCGGGTGCCTATCTGGCGCCACTCGCGAGCCGGAACCGACAGAGACCCGATGGCCTGACGTCGCTCCGTCGGAAGGGCCTGACCTCGGTGCTCGTGCTGCCAGATCGATACGACAACGGCACGATCACGCCCTGCGGCTTCATTCGGCTCGTGCAGCCGTTCGATGCGCTGGCGGCGATGCACCCCGACCTGCTCGTGGAAGTCGTCGATTTCGACGCGGCCCTCGCCAGAGATGCCGACGTCCTTGTCTGCCAGCGTCACGTCACCGCCGATCTGGCCATGGCCGAGCGGCTGATCGAGCATTGTCGGGCCCGCGGCATGAAACTGATCTACGACCTCGACGACGATCTCGTCTCGATTCCGCCATCGCACCCGGAAGCCGTCCGACTCGAAGGCCTGGCGACCATCGTCAGGAAGTTCCTGGAGAGCGCTGACCGTGTCTGGCTGGCGACTCCGGAGCTGCAGCGCCGGCTGGCCCCCAAGCTGTGCGACTCGGAAGTCGTGGCCAACAAGCATGATGAACGAATTTGGCGACACTCTGCCAAGCGGTCTGATGTCATGGGAACTCAGTCCGTGCGGATCGTCTACATGGGAACTGCGACGCACGACGAGGAACTTGATTTCCTCCAGCCGATCGCCGAGTTACTCCAGCGGCAGTTCGGTCGGCAGGTTCGCTTCGACGTCGTGGGCGTGGCCAGTCGGGGACAGCTGGCCCGCTGCTTCCATCGGGTCACGCCCGAGGAGGGGCCGGCCGCGCAGACCTACCCGGGCTTCGTCGAGTGGTTCTGTCGCCAACACTGGGACATCGCCGTGTCGCCGCTGATCGACAGCCCGTTCAACCGCTGCAAGTCGGCGATCAAGCTGTTCGATTACGCCGCCCTCGCCCTGCCCGTGGTGGCGTCGCAGCACGCCGAGTATGACGCGGCGTACGGCGGCGACCACGGCGTGCAGCTGGTCGAGAACACAGTCACCGCGTGGTACGACGCGCTGTTGCGACTCGTGATCGATGCCGAGAATCGCCGGCGCCTGGGGCAGAAGGTCGTCGAGCATTACCGTCGCCATCACGTCCTCGGCGCCGATCCGCAGCTCCTGCGAGGGGCGATCCGCCGCGCCCTCGCAGCACGGCCCGCCCAGCGAGCCGCATGATGGCATCCTACGAACTCGACCAGCCGGCGACCGGCGCGGCCTTCGACGAGACGGCCTACCTGCGAGCCAATCCAGACGTCGCCCAAGCCGTGCGCGACGGCCACGTCGCCTCCGGTCGGCAGCACTTCGATCTCTATGGACAGCGGGATACGCCCCGCCGCATGATGCGGATGACGGAGCGGATTCACCAGGCCAAGCGGCGGAAACTCCGCCGCATTCGCCCGCTTCTCCGTTCCGATGCGCCAGCGGTGGAGCATGATGACCACGTTGATTGCCTGCCGGCGGCGACGAAGTCCCGCTGGAACATCAGCGACACGGAGGCCGTCTCCTCCCACCCCTACGACGACGACATCATGCAGCTCGTCGGTCGCCACGAGAACGGCCTCGTCCTCGACGCCGGTGCCGGGAAGCGGCCCGTCTACTTTGACAACGTGGTGAACTACGAGATCGTCGCCTACGACACGACCGATGTGGTCAATCTCTTCGCCGACCTGCTCGAGGTGGAGCGGGTCGAGGTGTCGCGCCACCTGCTGCCAATCTGGGCGTTGACATGGATCTGCTCCCGGTGGGCGGAGGGGCTCTCCGGCGCCGCAAAGGACGAGTTCCTCGGCATGCGAATCGCCGACTTTATCGGCTCTCCGGTGCCGCACCTCGACGAGCGGTATGTGACCGGGCTTCCGGCCATCGTGAACTCCGAACTGGCCGCCGGGCATGCCCTGTTCGCCCACAAGCCGCTCCGCCCCGTCTCTGATCGACATCCGATCGCGTGAGTCGTGCGATGCCGTTGGTCGACCGTCTTCCATCGTCGCGACGTGACCTCATCGGCGGCCTCGTCACGGCGGCCCTCGTGGGCATCATCACGCTGGCCGTCACCCGACATCCGCAGGGCCCGGCCAGTGGCGGGCTCGATTCCTCCTGGGGCAGCGTGCTGCGGTATGCCCACGACCGCGGGCTCGACTTCAGCACCGATATCGTGTTCACCTACGGACCCCTCGGCTATGCGACCGCAGAGGTCTACTCCGGTGGCTCGACCGCGCTCTCGAACTGGGTGCGCACGGTCATCACGCTGTTCGTCGTGGTTCCCATCGTGCTCGTTGCCCGCAGGCTCTCCTGGCAGGCGGGCGTGGCGCTGCTGCTGATCGTGGCGGCCCTGCGATTGATGCGGATCTGCGGCCTCGACGGTCTCGTGCAGGCAGCCTTGTGCTGCTGGGGCCTGCTTGCGTTCACGGCAGACTCGGGCGGACCGCGGCCGAGCCGTTCCATCGTGGCGGTCTGCCTGGCGCTGGCGGTATCCGTCGCTCTCGTCGGCCTCGCGAAGTTCTCGTGGCTTCTCGCCGGCGCTGCCACCGTGTGCGCCGTCGCGATCGATCTTGGCCTGCGCGGCCGCCCCTGGCTCGCGGCCGCGACGATCGCGGCAACCGGGGGATTGTGGCTCGCTGGCTGGGCCGCCCTTGGCCAGCCGGTCGGCAACATCCCCACCTACCTCGCTGGAGCGTGGCAGGTCGCGGCGGGATATGCAAAGGCCATGGGCACGCGCGGACCGGGCAGTTTTTTTGTCCTGGCGCTGCTCGCCGCCGGGTCGTGCGCCGTCGGCGTCGTGCTCCACAGCCGGGAGGCGTCTCTGCCCGGCCAGAGTCGCCTCCCGATGCGCCGCTGGATGCTCATGCTGTGGCTGCTCGGCATGCTGTTTCTCGGCTGGAAACATGGGGTGGTCCGGGCGGCGGCCGGCGACACACACATCACGGCCCTGTTGGCCCAGTGCGTCGTGCTCGCCTTCGCACTCCCGATCGTTCCTGTCGTCCGTCCTGGTGTGGAGCGTGTGGGCCAGACCCTGGGCTGGGGCGTGGCGATCCTCGCACTGACGCTGGCCCACTGGATGCAGCTTGGCTCACTCGAGGAAGGTATCGCCCAGACGATCCGACGCATCCCGGCCAATGCCTTCGCCCTGGCGCGGCCTGAGGGCCAGCGCCGCATGCTCGAACACCTGTGGGAGCAGGCTCGCGGAACGCTTACGTTGCCCACCGCCAAGAACCTGGTCGGCAGGGCACCGGTCGATGTCTTCGGCTACAGCCAGGATTATGCGATCGCCAACGACCTGAACTACGTCCCGCGGCCCGTGTTTCAGAGCTACTCGGTCTATAACAGCCGGCTTGCCGAACTGAACGACCGGTTCTATCAGTCACCGCGGGCCCCCGACTGGGTGCTCTTCGAACTCGGCTCGATCGACGGCCGTTACCCGGGGCTCGAGGACTCGCTCGCGCTGCGCACGATCCTGCACGACTACCGGACCGCCGGCACCGACCGCCAGTTCCTCGTGCTCCAGCGGGAGCGGCGCGAACCGGTTCGTCTCGAACTCCTCGTCAGTGGCACGATCCGAGTCGGCGAACGCATCGACGTGGCGGCGTATCGTCCCCGCGACCTCTGGCTGGAAATCGATGCCGCTCCCGGCGTTCTCGCGCGACTGGAGACATTCGTACTGCGGCCGCCGCCGCTGCGGTTTCGAGTCTGGGCGGATGGTTTTCCAGCCGAGGGATATGCCTACAACGCCCCGGCACCGATGCTTGCCACCGGGTTTATTGCCAGCCCGGTGCTCGGTGCAACAGCCGACGCCGCCGCGTTGCTCGCCGGGAAGCCCGCTCGACTTCTGCAGGCTTTCGCAGTCGAAACGAGCGATCGCGGCCGCCACACCAGGGTCCGCTACCGGCTCTACGCCATCGCCGGCGGACTCGTGGGCGAGGAACGGCTGGGCCAGGAGTGATGAGGGGCACACCGGTGTCTGGGTTCAGCGCAGTGGCAGCTTGCCAGCGACAGATCTGGCTGGGCTGGAGGCCGTACTCGGCACACAGGTCTGAGATCGGAATCCTTCGGGGGAAAGGCTAGGCTCACCCTTGCCCGCGGAGATTGCAGGTTCGACGGGAGCAAGACACCGGCTACTTCAGAGGCTGCGCCGTGTCCGTGACGTCCTCGGGCTGAAAGCTGGTCTGCAACTCGATCGTCCGCAGGCCGGGCTTGTCGAAACCGACCCGGCGCAGATCGACGACCTGGATCTTCAGGCCGCCGTACGTCCGGACGTAGGTTTTCAGGTTCGTGCGGTCATGGCCGACGATCCATTCGGTGGTGTCCGTGCTGACAAGTCGGCCTTCGCCATTCGACTTCAGGAAGCCCTTCGTGTTCTCCGTCTGGTTGGCCGTGTTCGACTTGATGGCCCCGTCGAAGATGTCGAACGTGTTCAGGACGTGAAAGCCCAGATTCACGGTTTCGGGCGCCGTTTTCGCCGGACTGGCCCACTGCGAAAACAGCGCTGCCCGCACGAACCTGGATGGCGGCGTCAGGTCGCCCGGCAGGCCGACGAAGCCGCTCCCCTGGCCGAAGTTCACGACCTCAAGGCCGCCGAGTTTCTTCGCGGGCACGTTCACCGGCGACAGGTTCACGTAGTTGCTGAGGTTGATCTGCTGCCAGTCGAACGGCGGCGAGTTCGTCAGCGCCCCGACCGGGTTCTGGTGGATGTTGAGTTTCCCCTCCACGTACTCGGCGATGACCACCTTGCCGGTCGCATCGCCGATCCAGTAGTGCACCGGGAGCACCTGCTTGAAGGGAGGGAATTCCTGCTGGGCGACGTGCGCCTTGTCGGTCAGGGCCGCCACCGACTCGTTCACGTCCGCACATGTCGAAAGCAGGTAGATCGCCACCTCCCAACTGCCGATCGTGCTGGCGGTCTTGGCTTCGTCGGGGGCCAGATACCGCGCATACCCCGGCAGATGAAGCATGCCCACCACCAGGCCCTTGTCGTTCATGCCGTCGGCCACGATGGAAGGGGCGACGTTCGCATTGAGCCCCACGACGCCGTATTTCGTCTGCCACTTCAGGCCGGCCCTGCCCTGCGGTGCCGTCCCCGTGTACTCGGTGCCCCGCGGAACGATCAGGATCTTCGAGTTGAACGGGAAACCGAACTCCATCGACCGAAAATAAACCTGTGCACCGTCGACGGCCTTGAGCTGAAATGCCGTGCAGGCCCGGAGCGATCGGGCCGCGGCCAACGGAGCCAAACAGGCCACGCAGACGATCAGGGCGGCAGTGGCACGGCGCGAGATTGGACCGTTCATGGCTCGGGTTCCTCGGGTTTGAAATCAGGAATCTGTGGTGGTGTCAGTGAACGCGATCGGAACGGACGGCGGGAAGTCTGCGTCATGTCAAAAGGCGGCATGGTCGGGGGCGACAGGCTCGAACCACCGGATCAAGCGGCGGCGGACCCGCTCGGTGAACGCCGCCAGATCGGCCTGGTTGATCGGGCGGGCGGGCAGGAACGCCGGAGAAGGCCCGCCTCGATGCTTTGAAGCCCGAGGCGCGAGCCGAGGGAATGCGGTTCAGTTTCTGGTGGAGCAACACGTACTCCCTCAGCTCGCGCTTCGGGCTTCCCGGCAACCGGGCTCGGCGGTCGGAGACCGCCGAGCCAGAGCAGGCAACCATGCCCGGCCCCCTGTGGTCGCTCGACTCGTGTAGCGGCGGTCGGAGACCGCCGATTGCGGGCCAACTGCCGACCCACGGCGGTCGACAGGCCGCATTCTGGGGAGTCTTCCGCAGACGGCTCCGAACATGTGTGAAATGCTCCGCGGCCGGGCTGCGTGTATGGGGATGACCGTGCCCCCGATCACTCCGTCCCCTCCGCCTCGGAGCTTGCCATGCCCCTTGACCCGTCCCGCCGTCCGCTGCTTTTCGCCCTCGCCGCCACGCTCGCATGCGGCACGATTTCCAGTGGCCGATCCCTCGCCGGGCCGCTCGATCTCGACGCCCTCCCGGCCGCAACGACCCAACGATTTCGTCGGGCGAAGGCTTGCCGAAGTGCCATTGGCCGACCTATCCTGAGTGGATGGACGCGGGCCCTCTTCTCGCACGACTGGTCTCTGCGCTCGTTCAGCAACGGCTCGACGTCGTCCTGATCGGCAATGCCGCTGCCGCGATGCATGGCGCGCCGGTCACGACGCTGGATTTCGACTTCATGTTTCGTGATACGCCCACGAACCTGCGCAAGCTGAAAGCCGTGTCCGCCTCGCTCGGGGCCGTGATCCTGCGGCCGTTTTATCCGGTCTCGAAGCTGTATCGCATGGTGGACGACGCATCGGGACTCCAAGCCGACTTCATGCCCGTGATTCATGGCGTGCGCTCGTTCGAGGGGCTCCGCGGGCGGGCCACGGAACAGCCAATCGGCGGCGTGACACTGAAGGTGGCGTCGCTGCGCGATATCATCTCGAGTAAGAAGGCGGCCGGACGCGATCGGGACCTGGCCGTCCTGCCGGTGCTCGAGAAGACGCTCGAGGCCATGACTGCGACACCGCGGAGACGGGGCTCCTGAACCGCCCCGCGAGGTTTCTATAATGCCCGCCAGAAGGTCTGCAGCTTCGGCCCGCCGCAAGGCATTGGCCGCGATGCGCGACGAGAGCGATCGCCAACTCGCGGAGCTGATCCGGCGTCGGCTGGCGATGCCGCTCGAGCAGCGGATGAACTTCCTGCGCAAGCGTCTGCCCGGCGGCGGCAGTTGCCTGTAGCGAGCGGGTTGATGCGGCAGGTTGGCTGACCGGGTTGGCTTTGCCGTACCAGGTGCACGGCTCAGGAACGGGTTGAACCTCGGCACCAGCGTGTGCGGCTGCCGCCGAGGCCTTGGCCGACCTGCCCACTGGCTGTGTGGGTCGGATCGTCAGCCAACGAGCGGGCTTGGGTTGACCACCGCGGAACCCCGGGAGATGCGTTCGACGGCACGGACGATGTCGAAGATTGGGGTCAGCGGCGGGAGTCCGGTCGTTCCCGAGAACTGTCCCTCGACCCGCAGATCCTGGTTGCCCAGCGAGTTCGTCACCGCGGTGAAGGTCAGCCCCTCCGCAAAACCCAACTCGCTCCTCACGCGGTCGATGAAACCGGCCGACGTGTCGCCGTAGAACGGGACGGTGAACGTGGCCGTCTCATCGCTGATCCACGTGATCTCCACGGGGAGGGTCGTGCCGAACCTGCCGTCCGCCGTGGCCGTCACCTTGTTCTGCGGGGGAGCCGCATCGCCGACCAACGTGACCGGGAAGCCCTCGTAGAAACCGAGCTGGGAATCGCTCAGGTACCACTGGCTCCTCACGGTCATGCCGTCGGCCGAACGATACCGCCACAGACCCCATGCAAGGCTCCGGCCCTCGAAGACGGAGGATTGGGCCAGGATTTGGAGTCCGGGATCGGCCGCCTGCATGCCGAGCATCTCCCGAAGCGACGCATCCACGGATCGGATCGACTCGGCGACCGCGGGATCATCGCGGTCGGGCCAAAAAAGGAAAGGATAGGCCGGTCAATGGCACTTCGGCAACGGTCTTCCGGCTGATGAGCGACTCGTGAGTCTCGGGAGGAGCGGGCCCGGGCGTCCGGAGTGGGTTTCTCGAAACGCCCCGCACCCGCTTTGTT
>BJHK01000029.1 GCA_014192425.1 Planctomycetia bacterium
CGAGCCGCTCACGGGCGACGACCCACGCCAGCGCGACAGCCGGCACGATCAAAGCAGCGCTCGCCAGATACGCCCGATGCTCGGCGATCGTCTGCGTTTTGACCGGGATCACCGAAGACGTCGGCCCCAGGAGCACGAAGAAGAGCATCGGGGCTAGCCATACCCCGGGATAGCGTGCGTAGCCGTAGACCACGCCGGCAAACGCGGCCGCCGAAAGCACGAGCCAGCCGCCCGATTCTCCCAGCCCCGACGACAGAAAATCGCCGTAGTCGAACACGAGCCCCTGCGGCCAGACGATCCGCGCGACATACAGCCAGATGGCCTTCGCCTGCGTGAGCAGGTAGAGCCAGGGGGAGGCCGAGTCGAGGCCCGCCGACGAGCCGCGGCCGCCGAGCACCGTCAGCATGACCGCGACGCTTGGCCACGCGGCCGCCGCCGCCAGATGCCACGGCCAGTGCCGCAGCGTGCTCCGCCACGATCCGGCGATGAGCGCTCGATCGATGAGCAGCGTGACCAGCGGGATCGCCACGCTCGTCTCCTTCGCGGTGCCCGCGAGGGCGGAGAGCAGGGCGACGATTGGCAGGGCCCACGTCCCGCGGCCGGCATCGGCTGCGAGAATCCCGCGCACCGTCACGAGCACTGTCGCGAGGATCATGAACGCCCCGAGCGACTCGGCCCGCTGGATGACGTAGGTCACCGCAGCGGTGCCGAGCGGATGCACTGCCCAGAGTACCACCGCGGCGAACGCGATCTCCCCGGCCCGGTCGCGGATGGCTGCCGGCACCGCCGGCCGCGCGAGCAGGTCGCGAGCGAGGGCCATCAGCAGGATCGCGTTGCTGCAGTGAATCAAAATGTTCACGACGCGGAACCCGATCGGCGAGGTTCCCGTGATCGCGCGGTTGACCGCGAGCGAGAGATTGAGCAGCGGCCGGCCGTCGTGCGTGCGGCCCTCGCCGTGCTCGTAGACCAGCACGGGCCAGAGCGGCCAGACCGCGCGGATCGACCGGTTGGCGGGGATGCTCGGGGCGTCGTCCATCACGAAGGGGGCCGCCAGGCCGGGCAGGTAGGCGGCCCAGACGGCGAAGAAGAGCGCACCGGCCTGCAGCAGCCGGGTCGACCACCAGTCCAGCCGATGGCGTTCAGAATTCATCGATGGTCGGCGGCTCGGGCGGAGGCACGGTCTTGGTGCCGGACTGCACCGGGGGCTTGGGTTTGACCGGGGGTTTTGCATCGTTGCCGGGCTGCGGCTGACCCCCAGGCTGTTGCTGGGCGGGCGGTGGCGGCTGGTCCGGCGGAGGGCCGACCGGTGGCTTCGGCGGTGTCACGGCCGGCGGCTTGCCGGGAACCTTGGTTCGGTCGGGACGTTCCCGGCTGCCGACGGCGACCGCCAGATCCCAGCGGCCCAGCGTGTACTTCTCCAGCAGGCCGACGCGCCGCCGGCCGTCGGCGTCGAGGTCGAGATAGTAGAGTTCCTTGGTGAACGTGCCGTTGCCGTCGCTGTCGAAGTACGGATCAGAGTCCTCCCGCTGGCCATTGCCGTCGACGTCGAACCAGGCCTCGTTGGCCAAATTGGCGGCGGTCTCGCTCTCCCGGCTTGTCGGCTCGCCGTACAGGACAATCGACCGCCCCTCGTGCCGCTCCCCCGCAAACGCCCCGCCGGCGCGGAGCGCGGTGCTGCCCACGTCGAGCATCATGTACCGGGACGGAAACTGCAGCAACCCGAAGGGCAGCATCGAGAGGCTGATCATGACCGCGCCGATCGCAAGCATGCCGCCGAACCAGCCGACGATCGCCCCTCCGGCACGGTCCAACTGCGTGCGGGTCTCGACGGCGGGCCCGCTCACCCGGGGATGGACGAATGTCCAAAGCAGGAACACGGTCCCCCAGAGCAATGTCGCGAACACGAGGAACAGCGTCCAGGCGTGGAGCGGTAGCCAGTCCGGGAGCATGAACGCGAGATTGTCGTCCACGAGCGGGGTGAGGAAGCTGGCGATGGGCTCGTGGAGCAGCACCGCCAGCGCGATGGCCACGAACATCTCCAGCGCCGCGACGGCGGCCGTGAAGGCACCGACCGTGTTGCCCAGCATCGCCAGGTAGAGCAGGCCCACGAGCACGACGAGGTCGTAGAGAATGGCGGGCATGCGGTCGTTCTCCTCGCGGTCAGGTGGTCACGCGGACGATCTCGTCGATGCTGGTCAGGCCCCTGAGCACCTTGAGAAACCCATCGGTTTGGAGCGACCGGGCCCCCGCCTTGCGGGCCGCCGCTCGGAGGGCGTTGACGTTCGGCTCGGCCGTGATCTGGCCGCAGATGTCGTCGTTGAGGACCATCAATTCGTGGAGGCCGAAGCGGCCCTTGAAGCCGGTGCCGTCGCAGGCCTCGCAGCCCTTCGACCGGAAGATGTGCGGCACGGCCCCGGGCTTGACGCCGAGTTTCGTGAGCAGGTCGGCGGGGGGCGGATAGGGCTCCTTGCACTTGTCGCAGAGCCGCCGGGCGAGCCGCTGGGCGAGAACGGCGGTGATCGCCGTCTGGATGAGGGTCGGGTCGAGACCGAGGTCGAGCAGTCGGGTGATCGTGGCCACCGCGTCGTTGGCGTGGAGCGTCGAGAACACGAAGTGGCCGGTGAGCGCGGCCTGGCAGGCGATCTCGGCCGTCTCCTTGTCGCGGATCTCGCCCACGAGGAGGACGTCGGGGTCCTGGCGGAGCACGCTTCGCAGGATGCTGGCGAACGTCACGCCGGCGGCCGAATTCACCGCGATCTGCGTGATCCCGTCGAGCCGGTACTCGACCGGGTCCTCGATGGTGGTGATGTTGTGCTGCTGGGCGTCGATTTCGGCGAGCGAGGCGTAGACCGTCGTCGTCTTCCCCGATCCCGTGGGGCCGACCACGAGAAACATCCCGTAGGGCTTGTGGATCACCTGCTGCAAATGCTCGTGGATCTGCGTCCGCAGGCCGATGTTTCCCAGGCCCGACTTGAGCACGCCCCCCGAGGAGTTGAGAAGCCGGAACACCATCTTCTCGCCGTAGCTCGTCGGCGTGGAGGCCGCGCGGATGTCGTACTTCGCCCCGTCGAACTCGGCGGAGAACGTGCCGTCCTGCGGGCGGCGGCGCTCGGAGATGTCCATGTCGGAGACGACCTTGAGTGTCGAGATCAGGCCTCGGCCGTCGAGCATCGAATAGGTGGCGAAGTTCTTGAGCACGCCGTCGACCCGAAAGCGGACGAAATACTCCTGCTCGTGAGGTTCGAGATGGACGTCGGTCGCCCCCGCCCGCATGGCCGCGATCATCACGGTCTGGGCGTGGCGGACGTTGTCGGACAGTTGGCCGGTCTTGTCGTCGCTGTCACGGGCGAGCGCAGGAGATCCGTCCTTCTTGAGCAGCCGGATCGCGAGTTCGGGCTTCGGCGCCGCAGCTTTCTTGGCGACGACCTTGCCGAGGCTGCTGCCGAGACCCTTGAGCCGCTCCGCGAGCGACTGCCGGGGTTTCTTCGGAGCGGCGGCGGTCGCCTTCCGGCGGTTGTTCCGCGACTTGTTCAGGTCGCGAAGCAGGGTCTGCAGCCCGTTCTTCGTGAGCAGCCGCTCCTCGGGGGGAACCCGTTTATCGCGTTCCCGGGTGAAGGCCCCGAGGACCAGCGGGAGTCCGACGGCGACGACCGGGAGCATGATGGCCCCGAGGTTCATCGTGCCGATCAGCAGGGCCGCGAGCACGCCGGCGATCCCCAGCCGCCAGCCCTCCATGCGCGGGATATCCAGCCGGTCGTCTTCGCCGTCCATCCACTGGGCCGCTGCGATCGTCGCCGTCACGAGCGCGATGAAGACCGCGAACAGCACCAGACCCAGCCAGGGAAATCCCGGGTAGGAGGGAAGATCCACCTCGGCGACGATCACGAGCGAGGGAGCGGAGAGCATCATGGGTGGGGAGAGCCGGTCGCGGCCCCCGCTTGGCACCGCTCCCGATCGGGCCGCGGGAGCGGCGGCAGGCGACCAGCATCCGGAGTCTACCGACGGGAAATTCGTTGGGCAACACGGACCGGCGCGCGTCCGCCGAGCCGGCCTCACGAAACGCTCACGAAACGCTCACGCGGATTCCGGCGACCGGGCGCCGCGAGCCGGATCAGTCGTCCGCGGTCGCCGCCACCCCGATCCGCTGCGGCACCTGGCGCAGCCCGGTAGCGCCGCCGGCAACGTCCGCGCCGCGGTCGCCCGCCTCGTGGTATTCGGCGTCCTCGTTGACGGCCCAGACATCATGGACGATCCGGCCGGCGAGGATGTTCTGTGCCGTGAGCATCGCGGTCATCATCGCGTGATCCTGGTTGTTGTACTTGTGCATCCCGTTGCGGCCGACGAGGTGCAGGTTCGGGTAGCGGTCGGCGAGCTCCCGGCGGATCGTGGCCACGTGAGCGGCGTAGTCGTCGTCGTAGACCGGATAGGCCTTCGGCTGGCGGACGACGTGGCCGTCGAGCACGTCGCCGGCCCGCGCGAGACCGAGCCGGACCAGTTCGTCCGTCGCCAGGGCGACGAGCTCGGCGGCGGTCGAGTTCCACAGGCCGTCCCCCTCGAAGCAGAAGTACTCCAGGCCGTAGCAGGCCAGATCGGGGTTGGGCACGAGTTCCGGCGACCAGCTCCTGAAGTTCTGGATTCGCCCAACCTTGACGCCCGGCTCGTGGACGTAGATCCAGTTGTCGGAGAACGTCAGGGTTGGCCGGACGATCAGGGCCACGGTGAGGAAGTCCCGGTACCGGAGCCGTCGGGCGGCCTCGGTCGCGGCCGCGGAGGGCGCAGGCTCGAGGCCGAGCACCAGTTCCCGGAGCGGTGCCGAGGAAATGACGTGGTCGGCCGCGACGACCTGCCGGTCGCCGCGGGCATCGACGAACCGGACGAGCCACCGGCTCCCGGCGCCGTCCGTCGGCTCCCGTTCGATCCCGGTCACGCGGCAGCCCATCCCGATCTCGCCCCCCTGCTCCCGGGTGCGCCGGGCGGCCGCCTCCCACATCATCCCGGGGCCCTTGCGCGGATAGCGGAACGAGCCGATCAGCGTCTTGATCTGCGCCGACCGGTTCCGCGGCTGCCGCCGGGGCACGATGGCGTGCCAGATGGCACTGGACAGCGACAGCCCCTTGATCCGCTGGGCCGCCCAGTCGGCGGAGATCTCCCGGCAGCTCATGCCCCAGACCTTCTCGGTGTAGGTCTTGAAGAAGATGCCGAACAGCCGGCGGCCGAACTTGTTCGACACCCAGTCCTCGAAGGATCGCGGCTCGCGGACCGGAAACAGCCGGGCCCGGGCATAGCTCGCCACGCAGCGGCAGGCTTCGACGAGGCCGAGGTTGCGCAGCGCCTCGCCGGCCTTGAGCGGGTAGGCGTAGAACTTGCCGCCGTACAGGATCCGCGAACTTCGCGGCCTGACGAGCAGGTCGTCGCCGAGCAGTTCCGTCCACAAGTCCTCGACCGCCCGGGACTTGGAGAAGAACCGGTGCCCGCCGATGTCGAAGCGGAAGCCCTTGTATTCCACCGTCCGGGAAATGCCACCGACGAGTTCGGGGTCGGCCTCGAGCACGGTCACCCGGGCGCCGGCTCGCGTCAGCAGATAGGCCGCCGTCAGGCCGGCCGGTCCGGCTCCGATGATTGCGACCGAGGGGGGCGGGTTCGAGGTGGCCATGACCGTCTCATCGTAAGCGAATGCAAGTCACACCGGGAGCGGCCTTTTCCCGGCTCATCGTTTTCTCACTGGACGGCGTCGTGTGATACGCTGAATGTCTGAGAACCGGGCCGCGGCGGCTCCGTGCCGGAAGTGACACCGGGAATTGGAAATCATGCAGCGAAATGAATCGGCGTCGAAACGAAGGCTGGCGGCGGTCGGCGGGTTCACGCTCGTCGAGCTTTTGGTCACGATCTCGATCATCGTCCTGCTCGTGGGCATCACGATGCCCACGTTTCAGGCGGTCCGGGAAAGCGCCCGGCGCACGCAGTGCATCAACAACATCCGGCAGGTCGGGCAGGCGATCGTCGGCTACGACTCCGCGACCTCGACGCTGCCGGGCTGGCGGAACCGGGTTGGCACGTACCCGAGCACGACGTCGTGGACGGTGCCGATCCTGCCCCAGCTCGGCAACCAGGAGGCCTACGACTGGTTCGACAAGTACGACCCCTCCGCCGCCCCGATCAACACCAAGGTCGTGCCGGTGTTCCTCTGCCCGACGGCGGCCCCGGATGCCCGAAGGCTCTCGACCGCGCCCCTGAGCTACGTCGTCAACGCGGGCACCGGCACCGAGCGGACGGCCAGCGGATCGAACTCGTTCGCCACCAACGGGAATCGCCAGTTCGTGGCCGACGGCGTGTTTCACGACAGCGTCGGCTACGATGCCAATGCCAACGGCTCCTACGAGGACAGTGGCGACTTCTATCCGGCCAAGGTGTCGCTCGACGACGTCAACTCGGGGAGCGGCGGGACTTCCACGCTGATGCTCGCCGAGCGCAGCAGCCGATACGTCGACATCGCCGTCGATTGGCCGGCGGCCCCGGCAGTGGTCGTTTCCGGTTCTTCCAACGCCGTCGCCACGAGCCACGTCTTCATGCTTCCGCCCACGCTCGCCGCCGGCGAAGTGCCGGCCGCCTCGACCGTCTACCGGGTGGTCAACCCGAAGCAGAAACACGACACGACCGGCGGCGCCTGGGCGCTGCGGTTTCCGACGTCGCCGCACCGGGGGGACGGGGTGGTCGTCGTGTTCTGTGACGGCCACACGCAGTTTCTCTCCGGGAAGATCAATTCCTGGGTCTATGGCCAGCTGGTCACGGCCCGCAAATCGAGGCTCTCCCCCCGGGCCGCGACCTGGCAGACGTACGACCACGACAACAACGCCGGCACTGCGGCCGTGACCTACGTCCTCAGCGAGGACGATGTCGTCATCAAGTGACGCCTGGCCCGGTGCCGCCGCGGCGAGGCCGCCTACCTGACGTCGATCAGTTCGACGAGAAAGTGGAGCGTGGCCTTGGGGGGAATCGGGCCGCCGGGGGTGCCGCGGTCGCCGTAGCCGAGGTCGCTGGGGATGACGAGCTCGATCATCCCTCCCTCGCCGACGAGCTGCATCCCCTCCGTCCAGCCCCTGATCACCCCGTTGAGCGGGAACGAGATCGGCTCCTTGCGTTCGTAGGAACTGTCGAACGTCGTGCCGTTGTCGAGCCAGCCGTGGTAGTTGACCTTCACGGTGTCGCTGGCCTTCGGGTTCGCGCCCTTCCCCTTGCGGAGCACCCGGTACTGCAGCCCGGAGGCGGTCTTCGTGAACGTCTTGGGGGCGTCGGCGTCGATCAGGCCGGCGCCGGCGGGGAGCTTCGGGTGGGCGACTTCGGCGGCGGGCTGGTCGGCGGGCACGGCGGACTCCTGGAACAGGGTGCAGGTGAGGAACAGGGCAAGCAGCGTGAACGAACGCATGGCACATGTCTCCGGGGATGTGAACGGACGGGAGTATAGCGATGCCGGCCCGGCGGGCCTCAGTCGGGCCTCAACCGCCGGTGCCCACCAGCGACTCGATCTCCTCCGCCTCCAGCGGCACGTGGCTGCAGAGATCGACCGGACCGTCGGCCGTGATCAGGATGTCGTTCTCCAGCCGGATGCCGATCCGCTCCTCGGGAATGTAGATCCCCGGCTCGACGGTCAGCACCCAGCCCGGGGCCAACGGGCCATCCTGCGGGGCGAGGTCATGGACGCCGAGCCCGAGCGAGTGCCCGAGGCCGTGCATGAAGAACCGGCGGCAGGCCGGCTCGTCGGCCGAGTCGCGGGCCGCGTCGGCCGGGTCGAGGATGCCGAGGCCGACGAGCTCCTCGGCCATCTCGCGCTGCGCCGCCCGCTTCCAGTCGCGGAGCCCGGTGCCGACCGTCGCCCGGGCGATCGAGTGCCGCAGCACGCGCAGGACCGCGTCGTAGACGGCCCGCTGCCGGGGCGAGAACCGGCCGCCGACCGGATAGGTGCGGGTCAGGTCGGCGCAGTAGTTGGCGTAGGAGGCGCCAACGTCCACGAGGACGAGGTCGCCGTCCGCGCAGACCTTGTCGTTGGCGGTGTAGTGGAGAACGCAGGCATTTTCTCCCGCGGCGATGATCGGCTCGTAGGCCATCCGGGCCCGGCGCCGGGTGAACTCGTGGAGCAGTTCGGCCTCGAGCTCGTGCTCCATCACGCCCGGCCGCAGGGCGGCGGCCAGCCGGCGCAGCCCGGCGGCGGTGATGTCGATGGCCTGGCGGATGACCGCGACTTCCCCCTCGGCCTTCACCGCCCGCAGGCGGCGCAACAGCGGCGCGAGGCGGGCGTAGCGGTGGAGCGGATAACGGGCCTGGAGCTGCCGGGCCATGCGCAGGTCGCGGGAATCGACGTCGATCGCCGCCCGCTCGTGCTCGTTGGCGACGAGAAACACCGTCTCCGCCTGGCACATGAGCTGGTGCAGCGCCCCGGGCAGGTCGGCGAGCCAGCGGACCTTGGCCACGCCGCTCACCGACCGGGCCGCATCCGCCGAGAGTTTTTCTCCCTCCCAGGTGGCGAGGTGCTCGTCGGGGCGGCGGACGAAGAGCATCTCGCGGCTGCCGGGGTCGACCGCGTCGGGGGCGAGCACGAGCACGCTCTCCTCCTGCTCGACGCCGGTGAGCCAGAACAGGTCGGCCGCCGGGTGCAGCGGGAGCGTGCCGTCGCCGGTGGCGGGGAGCACGTCGGCTGCATGGACGATCGCCAGGCTGTTGTCCGGGAGGAGGTCCGCGAGCCGGCGGCGCTGGGCCGTGAACAGGGCGGGATCGATCGGGGCGTGGCGCATGCGGCAGGGGATCGGGAGGGGGCGGGAGGGACCGCGGTTCCACAGCGTATCACGCGGGGGGGCGGTCCGCGGCGCAGGCCCGGGCCAGGCGGCGAAGCGCCTCCTCGAGCCGGGGCGTGGGACAGGCGGTGTTGAGTCGGACGAACCCCGCCGCGCCGAAGTCGCGGCCGTCGGAAGGGCCGAGCCCGGCCGCCTCGCAGGCCGCCTGCGGATCGGCGACACCCGTGCCTCGGCAGTCGATCCAGGCGAGGTACGTGGCCCGTGCCGGCACGCACGACAGGCCGGGGATCGCGGCCAGCGCCCGCTGCACGAGTTCACGGTGCTGCCGGAGGACGACGAGCAGCCGGCGCCGCCAGTCGTCGCCGTGCCGCCAGGCCGCCTCGGCCGCGGCGTAGCCGAGCGGACTGACCATCGGCACGAGCCCGCCCCCGGCCATGCGCCACTGCTTGCGCAGCCGCGGGTCGGGAACGATCGCCGCCGCGCAGCCGAGGCCGGCGAGGTTCCAGGTTTTCGACGGCGCGGTGAGCGTGATCGCCCCGCGCGCGGCCGGATGGTCGAGGCTCGCGAACGGCACGTGCCGGACGTCGTCGTCGAGGACGAGGTCGGCCCAGATCTCGTCGCTCACGACCGTCAGGCCGTGCCGCACGGCGACGTCGGCGATCGCCAGCAGGTCGGAACGCGAGAACACCGTGCCGGTCGGGTTGTGCGGATGGCAGAGCCAGAGGAGTTTCGTGCGCGGCGAGATGGCGGTGGCGAGGGCATCGTGGTCGATCGACCAGCGGTCGGTGCCTTGCGCGAGCGGCACGCGCACCACCCGACGGCCGGCCAGGCCCGGCAGCGTGAGGAACGGCGGATAGACCGGCGTGAAGGTGAGGATCTCGTCGTCCGGCGCGGACAGCAGCCGGGCGGCGATCGCCAGTCCGGTGACCACGCCGGGCGTGGCCACGACGAGGTCGGGATCGACCTCCCAGCCGTGGAGCCGGCCGAGGTGCGCGGCGAGCGCCGGCGCGAACCCGGGCGGGGCGTGCGTGTAGCCGAAGACTCCATGCGCGACGCGGTCGCGGATCGCCGCCAGGATTTCGTCCGGCGCGCGAAAGTCCATGTCGGCCACCCATACCGGCAGGACGTCGCGGCCCGCCCAGCGGTCCCACTTCTCGGAGCCGGTGCCGCGCCGGTCGGGACAGTCAGCGAACGCTGGATCGACGGGGGCTGCGGGCGCGAGCGGAAAAGGGTTCATGGCCCAGCCAGTGTAAACCGCGACCGCGGCCCGCCGCGCCGGTCACCAGCGGTAGATCGCCGCCACGCCCGATTCCGTCGGCATCGCGTTCCGCGCCAGGGCCACGATCTCGCCGCGGTGCTCGAGCACCGACTCGGCGAGGGCGCCGAACAGGTCGGGCGTGCGAATGGCGGGCGCGTCGCCGCGGCGGGAGAGATCGGTCAGTTGCTCGCCGTCGGTCTCGACGGCCCCCGTCGCCCGGTCGAACTGGCCCGGTTCGAACCGGTCGGCCTCGATGAGCAGCGTGGCCACCCGGCCGGCGACCGCGGCCCGGGCGATGTCGGCGAGATCGCCGGCCGCCTGATCGCGGTCCCGCGCCTGCTCGTAGACCGCGACCAGCCGGGCGATGCGCCGGTCCCGGGCCGCGGCCAGGATCGGCTGCACCGCCGCAGCCAGTTCGGCGGTCGACATGAGGTGCGGATCCTTGGCGGCATGGTCGGCGAGGAGGTGCGGATTCCGGCTCAGGCGCTGGAACTCCGCCGCCAGCCGGGCCGTGGCGACGAGCACGACCGGCCGATCGACACGGCCCGAGACCTGCTCGCCGAGGACCGTGTCGACGTGCCGTAGGAAAATCTCCGTGTCGGCGTCGATGTCGTCCTGCTTCGAGCCGGTGCCGCCATGGATGACGCCCTCGATTCCCACTCCACGCTGCACGCGGTGCGGCTGGAAGGTTTCCTCGTCGATCACGTCTGCCCGCGACAGGGCGTCGCCGGCGGGCTGACCCGGCCGGCCAACGAGCGGCAGGGGATCGAGCGTGCCCATCGTGTCG
Organism: Planctomycetia bacterium; assembly: GCA_014192425.1. Lineage (NCBI taxonomy): Bacteria > Pseudomonadati > Planctomycetota > Planctomycetia > Planctomycetia bacterium. Next base: position 10,832 of record BJHK01000029.1, read on the forward strand.
CCGGTCGTGCCGTGCCAGGCCAGCCCCTCGTAGACGCGGGCCTCGCGGCTGGTGAGGGCGAGGAGGAAGAACCGCTCCAGCGCCGCGGCGATGCGCACCAGCGGCAGTGTGTGGAATCGGCTCGTCACCAGCGCCAGCGGCTGCACGGGCCGGTGCAGGAGGAACACCCGGGCCCGGCCGGAGGCGGCGAAGACGGCGAGCCCGTCGCGGGTGTGGCTCCAGAAGCGGGCATCGGCGGCGAGCATGTGGAGCGGGTGGAGGAGTCGTGTGATCGCGTCGCGGGCATGCGCCGCCGAGAGCGCCATCTCCAGAGCCTCGACGAGATGCCGGAAGGCGGGGAGATCGACCGTGTTGTCGGGGACGTTGCGGTGCGTGGGCAGATAGATCGACAGGCAGGGGGCGGTCTGCGGTTCGAGCAGCGTTCGCACCGCGGCGAGCGAGACGGGTTCGATCGAAATCGGTTCGGCGGGCGTTGGCTCCACGGCAGACTCCCGCGGCCGCCACGCGGGCGGGCCGCCGTCGGGGCATCCGGGATGCCGACAAGCAGGCTACGGCGAGCGGGCCACGTCAGCCGCGGCTCGATGAGTGACGATCGAACGGCAGCGCCCGCCGGTCAATCGCGAGGGCTGAGGGCCACTCCGAAATCACGGCCGGGCCAACGGACAGTTGCGCGCCCTGCTCGCTCACCACCTGCCGGCGACCGACCCGGCGGAAGTCCGCGCCATCGTGACGGGATCGAAGCCCGGATCGCCGTATCCAGGCGCCGCTGTGGCGGGTTTGCCGCGGGGCCGGACTGCCGGCCCCCTGCCGCATGCCCGGACGGAGGCGATATGCCCGGACAGAGGCGATACGGTACACTCCGCACCGATATGCTCCTGCTGCGGGCACAGGATTCGTCGTGGTTTCGTGGAGCCCGTTGAACGCGCCGAGGTTCCCGATGCCCCTGCCACGCCTGTTCACCTTCTTCTCGTTCGTGCTGCTGGTCGCTGCGAGTGCCGGCGCCGCGGAGGTGGCCGAACCACCGGCGCCGCTCAAACGCCTGCTCCTCGTTTCGGTGACGCGGGGCTTTCGGCATGCCTCCATCCCCGTCGCCGAGGCGGCCCTCGAGGAGCTTGGCCGCGGCAGCGGCCGGTTTCATCTCGACTTTCTGCGCGGCGCGGTCGAGAAGGGGAAGGAGCCCGACGACGAGATGAAGGCCCGGTTCACCCGGGCCTTCGCCCCTGAGTCGCTCGCCACGTTCGACGGCGTGATCTTCGCGAGCACGACGGGCGAGCTGCCGATCCCCGACGTGGCCGGGTTTCTCGACTGGATCAGGTCGGGCAAGGCGTTCATCGGCTTCCACGCCGCGAGCGACACGCTGAAGAGTTCCGATGCTTATTGCGAGATGATCGGCGGCCACTTCGACGGCCATCCATGGAACGCGCCCCAGGAGCACGGCTTCGTCGTCCACGAGCCGGGGCACCCCGTGGCGCGGATGTTTCCGGCGCGGTTCATGTTCCGGGACGAGATCTACCGGTACGACAAGCGCTTCCGGCCGGAGAACCTCCGCGTCCTGATCAGCATCGACATGCCGGCGAGCCAGCCACAGGAGCCGTACAACGTGCCGGTCTCCTGGATCCGCGACTTCGGCAAGGGCCGCGTCTTCTACACGAACTTCGGCCACAACGACGCGACGTGGAGCGATCCGGCGGTCCGCGACCACGTGCTCCAGGGGGTCGGCTGGGCCCTCGGCCGGTTCGACGCTCCGGCGACGCCGAATCCCCAGGTCCAGGCGGCTGCCGGGGTGCTGAGTGCCATTCCCGCCGCGGCGGCCGCCAGCGGCCGGCCAGCCGCGGAGCTCCGCGCCAGGGCGGAGGCGAAGATCGCCAAGGACGCCGCCTGGGCGGATGGCCTGCGGCCGCTGCTCGTCGACCTCCGGTTCGGCGACCGGGCGAAGTCGCTCGCGGCGCTCGTGGCCGAGATCGACACACCATGAGCGACAAGCGGGACGCCGCCGCCGCCCGGGCCCGGATCGGCCTGGGGCTGTTCACCGCCTACGTCCTCCTCTATGCGGGGTTCATGGCGCTGGTGCTCGCCCGTCCGCAGTGGCTGGCGGCGCGGCCGCTCGGCGGGGTCAACCTGGCGATCACGTACGGGCTGGGGCTGATCGTGGCGGCGCTCGTGCTGGCCGTCGTCTACATGGCGGCCTGCCGCTTCGTCGATCGCCGGGGCGGGGGCTGACCGGCCGCGTCCGGCGGGAGGGAACGTGCTTTACGAGTCGTCATGGGTGGCGATCGCGATCTTCGCGGCCTTCGTGCTCGCGGTCGTCGGCCTGTCGTTTTTCCTCGGCCGGCGCGGGCAGACCGCGCAGGGCTACTACGCCGCCCACGGCGAGATCCACTGGTTCGTCAACGGCATCGCCTTCGCCGGCGACTACCTGTCGGCGGCCTCGTTTCTCGGCATCTGCGGGATGATCGCCTTCTCCGGCTACGACGGATTCCTGTACTCGATCGGGTTCCTGGCGGGCTGGATCGTCGCCCTGTTCGTGATCGCCGAGCCGATCAAGGCGATGGGCAGGTTCACGTTCGCCGATGCCCTCGACAGCCGGTTCAACAGCCGCGGTATCAAGCTCGTCGTCGCGATCTCGACGCTCGTGGTGAGCATCTTCTACCTGATCCCGCAGATGGTCGGGGCCGGGGCGCTGATCACGCCCCTGCTCGGCCTGCCGCACGCGGCGGGCGTCGTGCTCGTCGGCGTGGCGGTGACGCTGATCGTGGTCACGGCCGGCATGGTGTCGACGACCTGGGTGCAGTTCATCAAGGGCTCGCTCCTCGTCCTGTTCTGCGGCTACCTGACGGCGGCGATCCTCAGCCGCGGCCTGGTCGTGAACGCCGGCCGGCCAGGGGCGGAGGACCTGACGCCGCAGGTGCGGACCGTGACCGCGGACGGGCGGGTGCTCGTGGATGGGGAGCCGCAGTCCCGCAGTCACGACCTCCGGCCCGTGGGCACGATCCAGGAGCTGCCCGCGGCGTACGCGGGGCGGACGGCGACGGGGCCGCTCGGGCCGGTCGAGTACCTGCGCGTGCTCGAGGACTCGACCGTCGTCACCTGGTCCGCCGGCAAGCCGCGCCGCGATGCCGCAGGCGTGCACACGACCTACACCCCGCAGGTCCGGCCGGGAGCCGAGTTGCTCCGCCCCGGCGGCTCGTTCAAGGGGCTGACCAGCGGCCGGCTCGCCGACCGGCTCGACTTCGCCAGCCTGATGCTCGCCCTGTTCTGCGGGACGGCGGCCCTGCCGCACATCCTCATCCGCTACTACACCGTCAAGGACGCCGCGGCCGCCCGCAAGAGCACGGTCGTGGGGATCGCGGCCATCGGCGGGTTCTACGTGCTCACCCTGTTCCTCGGCCTCGGTGCCCTGACCTCCGGGGCCCTCGACCCGACCGACTCGAACATGGCCGCGCCCCTGCTGGCGAAGACGTTCGGCGAGATCCTGTTCGCGGTCATCTCCGCGATCGCCTTCACCACGGTCCTCGGCACGGTCAGCGGGCTGATCATGGCCGGCAGCGGCGCGGTGGCCCACGACCTCGTGGAGAACGTCCTCGGCGTCGCCATGACCGACCACGAGAAGGTCCGCTGCGGGAAGGTGGCGGCGGTCGGCCTGGGGATCGTGGCGATGGCGCTGGGGATCCTGTTCCGCGGCTTCAACGTCAGCTTCCTCGTCGGCTGGGCGTTCAACATCGCCGCGTCGGCGAACCTGCCGGCACTGGTGATGCTCCTGTTCTGGCCCCGGACCACGCGGCAGGGGATCGTGGCGGCGGTGGGCGTGGGGATGCTCGCCTCGCTGGGCTGGATCCTCTGCTCGGCGGACACGTTCGAGAAGGTCTACGGTCTGGCCCGGGAGTCGTCGCCGGTTCCCTTCAGCCAGCCGGGCCTGGTGACGATTCCGCTGGGCTTCGTCGTGCTCGTCGTGGTATCACTCTTCACCCAGCCCAGGCCCGCGACCGCGCGCTGACCGGGGCCGTTCTCCGGTCGCGACCGCCATGAAACGTCCCTCCCAGCCCAGTGCCCGACCGGTCATCCCCTGCGGCCGCCCGCACCTGCCGGCCATCCGCCAGATCTTCAACCACGCGATCCTCCATTCCACCGCGCTCTACGAGTACGAGCCGCGGTCGGAGCGGGTGATGGAGACCTGGTATGCCGACCGGCAGTCGCTGGGGGCGCCGATCCTGGGGATCGAATGGGAGCCGGGCGTGCTGGCCGGCTTCGCCACCTGGGGCCCGTTCCGTCCCCGGCCGGCCTACAAGTACTCGGTCGAGCATTCGGTGTACGTCGCCGAGCAGTTTCGCGGCCACGGCATCGGGCGGCAACTGCTCGAAGCGCTCGTGGCGGCGGCCCGCGACCGCGATCTGCACCAGCTGATCGCCGGGATCGACGCCGCCAACGCGGCGAGCATCGCCCTGCACGCGAGCCTCGGCTTTCGCTGCTGCGGCACCGTCCGCGAGGCCGGCTTCAAGTTCGGCCGCTGGCTCGACCTCCAGTTCTGGCAGCTGCTCCTGCCCACGCCCGCCCGGCCCGTCGACGGCTAGAGCAGATCCGACTGTGGTGGAGCACCGGCTTCGGGGGCGGCAACAGTCTCCTCGCTGCGGCCGCGGCGGCCACACGCTCGTCGAGCGTTCGCCGACCCCCGCGTCTGTCTCTCCCGATGTGTCCGGGCAGCGCTCAACAGGAGACAGAACCGCGCTCGGAGTCGACGGGCTGCTCACGTCCGCGGCAGCTCGTAGCCCTTGCGGTACTCCCGCGTGAACAGGGCGTTGGCCTCGGGGTCGGTCGCCCGCTCGGTGGCCGGATCGATGGCGAGTTCGCGGCCCAGCCGCAGCGGCGTGGCGCCGAAATCGACGGCGTTCTCCCGGAGGTGCGCCTCGAAGCCGGCAAGCGTCGCCGCCACGCGCGGCTCGTCGGCCGCGAGCGTCGGCCGCGTGCCGGCGGTCGTGGTGCCCCCGAGCGCGAAGGAGACGCTGCCGAGGTGCGACAGGGCGCTCGACAGGTGCCCGTCGGCGATATCGAGGTGCAGGTCCTCGTGGCGGCGGCTCTTGACGGCCTTGACGAAGTTCGCGAAGTGCTGCTGGTACAGGCCCCCCTGCCAGCTGGCGAGCTCGTGGCCGTCGTAGTCGAAGGCCACTGCCGAGGAGTAGTTCGGGGCCACGACGTAGCCGTCCCGGCCCCACCAGATGTTGCCCACCCGCAGCGGCACGGCCTCGGCCGCCCGGGCGACGTCGGCCTTCATCGGCAGGCCGCGGACATCGGAGACGATGACGGCGTCGTCCCACTGGAAGATCGTCACCAGGCTGTTGGGCGTGTCGCCGTTGTCGATGTAGCCGAGCCGGCCGCCGAGCGTCGCCACCCGGCGTGGCAGGTCGCGCTTGCCGAGCCCCCAGCGGGCCTTGTCGAGCTCGTGCGGGTTCTGGTTGCCGAGGTCCCCGTTGCCGGTGAGCCCGTTCCAGTGCCAGTCGTAGTGCAGCTTCTCGCGGACGGGCACGGCGGCCGGCGCCGGCCCCGCCCAGAGGTCGAAGTCGATCCCCTCCGGGAGCGGCGCGGGAGTCATCACGTGGCCGATGCTCCGGCGCCGCTTGTAGCACAACGCGTGGGCGATCCGCACGGGGCCAATCTTGCCGGCATGGATGAACTCGATCGCCTTGCGCATGCCGGTCATGCTCCGGCTCTGCGCCCCCATCTGGCAGATCCGGCCGAGGCGGCGGGCCCAGGCCGTCATCACCCGCCCCTCCTCGAGGTTGTGGCTGCAGGGCTTCTCGACGTACACGTCCTTGCCCGACTGCATCGCCCAGACGGCCATCAGAGCGTGCCAGTGGTTCGGGGTGGCGATCGAGACGGCGTCGATGTCCTTGCGGTCGAGGAGGCGGCGGACGTCCGCCACGTACTCGGGCGCCGCCCGGCCGCTGAACCGCGGCTGCTGCTTGGCGAAGGCGTTGGGATCGCAGTCGCAGACGGCCACGAGGTCGGCCTCCGGATTGGCGCGCCACTCGTCGACGTGGAAGCCCCCCTGCCCGTTGACGCCGACGACGGCGACTCGGAGCCGGTCCTGGGGGCCGGTCGGCCTGGCTGCCGGCGGCGGGGCATCGGCGGCCTGCGTTCCGCGCGGTGCCGCCAGGGACACGGCGGCGAGCCGAAACGCTTGGTCGAGAAAATCGCGGCGGCTGTTCTGCATCGGCTCGGCCCTCGCCTCCCGGGTCGCGCGGCCGCACGGTGACACCGCCGCCCGTCTCCGAGAGTCTACCCGCTGTCCGGCACCGTGGCCCGCGGGTGTCCGACGCCGTTCAGCCGCCGCGGGAAGGAGGTTTCCGGAGGCCCGCCGGGCGGGCTGCGGCCGGGGGGGTGTCGCAGGCGACGCTGAGCAGGCGGGCGGGATGGTTCCCCGCCGCCCGCAAGACGTGGGGAATGGCGGCGTCGATGTAGACGCAGTCACCCATGGTCAGCGTGATCGAATCGTCACCGTAGGCAACCTGGGCCTGCCCTTCGAGGACGAAGAGGAATCGCTGCCCGTCGCGGGTTTCCGGGGCATGGCGGCGGCCGCCAGGGACGAGGTGGATGATCACCGGATGCATGCCCCGGTTCCGCCAGCCGTTGGCCAGCTCCTCGTGGACGGCGGTGCGACTCTCCTTGGGAGTGGACCGCGTCCCCTCGCCGTGGCGGACCACCACCATCTGCGGTGGCACCGACAGGCCGGCGACGAGTTCATCGACGCCGCATTCGAGCGCCTCGGCCAGACGAACGAGCCCCTCGAGCGATGGCGAAAGCTGGCCCGTCTCGAGTTTCGACAGCCAGCTCACCGTGAACCCGGTGCGACTGACAACCTCTTCGAGGGTCAGACGGCGCCCGGTGCGGATGGTCCGCACGCGTCGGCCCAGATCGGCGAGGTTGAGAGCGCAAGTCATGGGGAGCAGGAAGTATGCCCCCACCATGAGTCGCTCGCAAGAGGGGATGGACCGCTGGGCTTTGCCGGCGGATTTTCCGCGACACGACCACCCCACCCCCAAGGGTTGGGTTTAGGCGCCGGGCCGGCGAAAGTGCCGATACGCCTGGAGCACGTCGTTGAGGTCGGACGAGATCTCGACCTCGTCGTCGGCGAAGTCGGCGAGCCAGGTGCGATTGCTGGCCACCGCGTCGGCGAGCAGCGGGAGCACCTCACCGAGCGAGACCCGCACCCGATCGACCGGGGCGGCTTTCACCACCGACAGGCCGACCGCATCGGCATCGGGACCCGTGTAGACCCGGAATTGACGCATTGCCATTGGCACACTCCCTTGCCTTGAGGCTGCTCGTGATCTGAGTGCCGTCGGGCCGACCGTCCTCATGACGCCGCCCGGAAGCCTCTACCTGAGAGGTATCGGCACGTGGGGTCGTCAAGGTTTGGCCGATTTCCCGGCTTGTGCGGGATTCGCCCGTCCCCGCCGTCAGAATCGGCAAACTGGGGGCCCCGGCTGGGCCAGGCCGGCCCGTTCAGCCGGCTGGCGGACGGTCCGTTCAGCCGGCCGGCGGACGGTCGAGGAGGCGGCCCGCCCGAAAGGCTTCGCCGATCGACTTCGGCACGAGGGCCTCGGCTCCGAGCAGCCGGGCCCGGTTCTCGGCCGTGGCGGCCTTCATCTCCTGCTCGCGGGCGATGGCGACGCTGCGCCGCTCCTCGGCCTTGGCCCGGGCGACCCGCGTATCGGCCTCGGCCTGGTCCACCTGCAGCCGGGCGCCGATGTTCTCGCCGACGTCGATGTCGGCGATGTCGATCGACACGATCTGGAACGCCGTCTGGGCGTCGAGCCCCCGGTCGAGGACCGCCTTGGCGATCTTGTCCGGCCGCTCCATGACCTCGAAGTGGGTCTCGGCCGAGCCGATCGACGTGATGATTCCCTCGCCGACCCGGGCGATGATCGTCTCCTCGGTGGCTCCGCCGATCAGTTGCCTGAGGTTCGTCCGCACCGTCACCAGGGCGCGGATTTTGAGTTCGACGCCGTTCTTGGCCACGGCGGAGAGCGTCGTCTTGCCGCTGGCGGCGTCGGGGCAGTCGATGACCTTGGGGTTGACGCTCGTCTGCACGGCGTCGAGGACGTCGCGGCCGGCGAGGTCGATGGCGCAGGCGCTGTCGAAATCGAGGTCGAGGTCGGCCCGCTGGGCGGCGATCAGGGCGCGGATCACCCGGGGCACGTCGCCGCCGGCGAGGTAGTGGGCCTCCAGCCGGCGCGGCGTGATGTCGGCCCCGAGGCCCGCCTGGGTTGCCATGATCCGGGCCTGCACGATCGTGCGCGCGTTGACCTTCCGCAGGCTCATGCCGAGCAGTTCCAGGAACGTCACCGGGGCCTTCGACCAGAAGGCCTGGAACCAGAGCTGCCCGTAGTTGAAGACCAGCAGCAGCATCACCAGCGCGAACAGCCCGAGCAGGATGCTGGCCCCGATGAGCAGGGTCGAGGAGGAAGCGATGTCGGCGGGCAGGCGTTCGGGCATGGGGGTTTCGTGGGGTGAGGGGTGTCCTCCAAGACTAGTTCCGGTTCCGGGCCGAAGAAAGCGGCCCGTCAGGAGGCGATCCAGCCGCCGCCGAGGACCCTGTCGCCGGCGTAGCAGACCGCCGGCTGGCCCGGGGAAATGGGCCCCGGCGTCTCCCCCGGCCCGCCCGTGAACCGGGCCCGAAACCGGCCATCGGGGAGCGGCGTGACGACCGCCGGGGCGGCGGCCCGCTGGGCCCGGCACTGGACCATGCAGGCAAACGGCTCGGCGGGGAGAGGGGCGATCCAGGTCGCGTTCTCGGCGGTCAGTTCCTGCTCCGGCACCTCGGCCCGCGAGCCGACGACCACGCGGCACGTCTGGGACTCGATCCGCACGACGTGCAGCCGCGCGCCGGTCGCCACGCCGAGCCCGCGCGACTGGCCGACGGTGAAGTGCTCGATCCCCGGATGCCGGCCGAGCACGGTCCCCGCGGTGTCGACGATCTCGCCCGCCCGGGAGCCGCCGAGCCGGTGGGCCACCAGCGCCGCATGCTGGCCCGGTGCCACGAAGCAGATTTCCTGGCTGTCCGGCTTGTCGGCCGTCGCCAGCCCGAGCGCCGCGGCCCGCTCGCGGACCTCCGCCTTCGCCAGGCCGCCCACCGGGAGGAGCGTGCGGCGCAGTCGGTCGGGGCGGATGTCGAACAGGACGTACGACTGGTCGCGGGCCGCGTCGTGGCCGCGCCGGAGGATCGGCGTCCCGTCCGCCCCCTGCTCGAGGCGGGCGTAGTGGCCGGTGGCGACGTGCGTGGCGCCGATCGCGTCGGCATGGTCGAAGAGCCGGCCGAACTTGAGCCACGAGTTGCAGCGCACGCACGGGTTGGGCGTGCGTCCCCGGCCATACTCGGCGGCGAAGGCGTCGATGATCCGGCTGAAGTCGCCGGTCAGGTCGAGCGGATAGAGGGGGATGCCGAGCCGGTCGGCCACCCGCCGGGCGTCGAGCGCGTCGGCCACGCCGCAGCAGCCCTGGTGGCCGGGCCGCGCGGCCGGCGCTGCGGCCTCGGGCAGCGCCGGGGCTGCCTGCCGCATGAAGACGCCGACGCAGTCGTGGCCGGCGGCGACGAGCAGCGCCGCGGCGACGCTCGAATCGACGCCCCCCGACATGGCGACGAGAACGCGTGTTCGGGCGGGGGAGTGCATGCTGGCGACCGCTGCACGCGGTTCACTCGTGATCCGGTGACGTGCCGCAGCCGCTCAGTACCGGAGCACGGTTTCGACGCGCTGGGGCGCGAGACGGTCGCGGCCGCCGAGGGCTTCGATCTCGACGAGAAACGCCCCGCCCGCCACCGTGCCGCCGGCCGCCTCGACCAGCCGCATGCAGGCGGCCGCCGTGCCGCCGGTGGCGAGCACGTCGTCGACGACGAGCACCCGCGCGCCGGGCTGGAGGATGCCGGTGTGCATCTCCAGCCGGTCGCGGCCGTACTCCAGGTCGTACTCGTAGGAGATGGTTTCGGCGGGCAGCTTGCCCGGCTTGCGGACCGGAATCAGGCCGGCGTTCAGCTCCAGGGCGAGCGGGCCCGCGAACAAAAACCCGCGCGCCTCCACCGCGGCGATCGCGTCGAGCCGGGCGCCGCGCCACGGCTCGGCGAGCCGGTCGATCGCCGCCGCGAAGGCGGCCACGTCGGCGAGGAGCGGTGTGATGTCGCGGAACAGGATGCCCGGCTTGGGGAAGTCGGGGATCGGCCGGATGTGGCGGGCGAGATCCATGGGGGAAGCCTACCCGCGTCAGGCGCCGTGCCGCAACCGGATCGTGGCCCGCGGCGCGCCGTCGAGTTCCAGCGCCAGCGTGGCGAGCGTCTCCGACTCGATCTGCCGGACCCGCTCCCGGGTCAGGCCGAGCCCGGCGCCGATCTCCTTGAGGGTCATCGGCTCCCCGCCGCCGAGGCCGAAGCGGAGCCGGATGATCGTCGCCGCCCGGGTGTCGAGCGACTCGATGCGGCGCAGCACGTGCCGCAGCGTGTCGTCGTCGAGCAGCACCTCGGCGGGGCACTTGGCGTTCTCGTCGCGGATCAGCTCACCGAGCGACCAGCCGCCTTCGGTCTGCTCGGTCTGCGGCGGCGACTGGTGGACGTGGATCGCCTTCTTGATGATCGGCAGCTTCTTGCGGGCCAGCCCCAGCATCCGCGCCACCTCCTCCGGCGTCGGCGTCCGGCCGAGGACGTCGCTGAGCCGGGCCGTGGCCCGGCGCCACTTGGAGAGCAATTCGACCATGTAGGCCGGAATCCGGATCGTCTTCCCGGAATTGATCAGTGCCCGCTTGATCGACTGCTTGATCCAGTAGCTGGCGTAGGTGCTGAACCGGGTGCCGATGCGCGGATCGAAGCCCTCGACCGCCCGCAGCAGACCGAGGTTGCCCTCCTCGATCAGGTCGGGAAGCGGCAGGCCGCGGTTGGCGTAGCCGCGGGCGATGTTCACCACCAGCCGGAGGTTCGCCCGCACCATGTGATCGCGGGCGGCCGCGTCCCCGGTGGCGATCGCCTCGGCGAGCCGCTTCTCGTCCGCCGCGGTGAGCAGCGACGTCTCGTTGATCTCCCGCAGGTAGGTCTCGAGCGGATTTTGGACGGCGGAGGTCGGCGGGCGGCGGCTTGGCATGGCTGGCGGGCGATCCCCTGTGATGAGCGTCCGGATGTGGCGACGGGCCGTCCCGCGGACGACCGGCGCGGGCCTTCCGGCTCCGCACGCAGGAAGTATCGACGCGGCGCCACGCCGGCTGCACAAGCCGGGGGAAGAGGGTCGATCGCGCGGGCTGAGCGGGTCGCGTCGATTGCCGGGCCGCTGGCATTCCGGCCACCGTCAGCCCGCAGTTAGCGCGGCGCGTGCGCCTGGCTGGAACCGATGACGCGCTCGAGGAACTGACGGATGGCCAGCCCCGACGGCGACTCCGCATCGACCGGGGCCGCGTCGCCATCGAGCAGGACGAGCGTGCTGTCGGCGCCGGCCGCCTTGAGGGCGCGATCGAGCTCGAGCGACTGGTCCGCCGGCACGTTGGCGTCCCGGGCGGCGTGGAGGAGGAGCGTCGGCGGCGCTTCGGCGCCGACGTGCTCCAACGGGCTCGCGCGCCGGGCCGCTTCGCGGAACTCGGGCAACGGTCCCCCCACCAGCCGGCTGGCCGCCGACGTGCCGCGTTGGTGCGCGATTCCCAGCGACGCGAGATGGAACGGCGCCCCGATCGCCCCGACTGCGGCCACGTCACCGGCCTGTTCCGCCGGCTGGCCCGTGCCGGTGGCCGGAGGCGAGGTGGCGAAGGCGACAAGCGCCGCCAGATGGCCGCCTCCCGCCCGGCCAAAGACGCAGATGCGTTCCGGGTCGATGCCCCACACCTCGGCATCCTGCCGCAACGTGGCCAGCGCCGCCCGGCAGTCGTCGAGCTGCGCCGGGAACTGAGCGACGTCGCTGGGCCGGTAGTCGATGCTGGCCACGGCGAACCCGTGCCGCACCAGCCAGAGCAGCGGACAATCGTCCTGCTGACCGCCACGCCAGTCGGTGCCGCGAATCCAGACGACCAGCGGCGTGCCGCCCCCCGCGCAGCCCTCGGGCAGATGGAGGTCGAACCGTTGCCGGGCGTTGGCTTCGGCCCCGTAGCGCTGGCCGCGATGGGTGACCGCGGCGCTCACGGAGTCGGCGGGGCGAACCGCCGGCCGTTCCGCGGGGACGGCAGTCGCGGTTGGCGCCTCGGCGGGAACGGCAGTCGCGGTCGGCGCCTCGGCGGGGACACCGACGGGCCGGCTGCGGCGCGTCACCCGGCGCGGCCGGCGCGATCCGCGCCGGCCCGGCGCTGGAGCGAACTCTCCGGGGACGTCGGCCGCCGGCCGGTGGTCGTCCCGCCAGGCGATTTCGACGCCGTCCCACGTGCCCGCCAGGGCGGAGGCGTCTCCCGCCATGCCGAGGGCGAGCACGCCGGCCGCGACGAGGGCCGCGGTCCGGCGGTCGCCGGCTCGGCATCGTGAGGCTGTGCGGGGCATGGTGCCCGGGCCTCGGCTCACCGCCGGGCGGGCATCTGCCCACCCGGGGTCAGCTCGTCGATGATCTTGGGGATGTACTTGGCGAGCACTTCGGCGAGCTGGCTGCGATCGATGCCCCGCGAGCGGGCGATGGTTTCGAGCTCGCGATCGCCGAACACGTCCTCGATCTGCCGGCGGTCGACCGGCTTGTTGGGACCGGGGCGGACCCACGAATCGACCTGCTCGCGCATCCCCTTTTCCTCGAACTGCTTCACCACCTCGGGGAGCTTCTGGGCGCCGCCGCCGCCGAAGATCTGGGTGAGGATGTCGGTCAGGTCGTTGGGGGAGGGCATGCCCTGGGGCGGCTGGGCGGGGCGCTGCTGCGGCTGGGGAGCGCGCTGCGGGGGCTGCGGGGCCTGCTGCTGCGCGGCACCTTCGATCACCTGCTTGAGGATTTCACCGAGAATGTCCATGGAACGACCCTTTCAGGCGGGGGAACCGGTCGCCTCGCGGACGCCGGTACCGAATGCGAATGTCGGGATGGGCGGAACTGCCGGGACGCTCCCGGCGGCTGTCGCCCGCGTCAAGTCTATGGGGGGCGGGGCAGCCGCGAAAGGCGCCGGTTCAGTCGGCGGAAACCGGCTCGTTGCCGGCCCGCGTGCCGAGCCCGCGCCAGACGGGGAGATCGATGTCGTTCTTGATCGACCGCACCGAGGCGTCCATCATCGCCACGTTGACGCTCCCCGGATGGTGGCTGCGGGACGTGATCGCGGCGAAGGTCTTGGCGCTCGCGCTGCTTCCCTCCTGCCGGGAGCTGTAGTCGATGTCGTACTGGGCACCGCCAACGGTGTGGGGCACCCGGGTGTTCGGTGTGAAGACGGTGGTGAACCCCGTGTGATGGACGCGGCCGTCGGGCCACTCCGTGTGACCGGTGCAGTCGTTGGTCGTGCCGCTGATGCGGGCGTCACCCCCGCTCGTCAGGCCGCTGATGCTGGCCGGATCGGAGGGGGGCGACCCGGCGGGGAAACTCGCCGGTTCGGACGTGTTGCGGACATACGGGGTGAACGACTTCACCTCGGCGATGCACAGCGTCTTGCTCAGGCCGTCGCTGAAGCGGGCATCGCGAAAATTCGAGTTTGGGTGAAACGCCCCATCGCCGCCGGTCCCCGTCGCCGGGTCGTAGACGAACCACGTGCCGAAGTTGAAGGCGTAGGTGTTGGGAAAGACGAAGTCCACGCCGCTCTTCGTGCGAAACACCTGGTTCGTCTCGCTCGGGCAGGTGAAGATCGGGATCTTCGCCACCCGGACGGTGGCCCAGTTCTTCGCCGCATCGGGCGTGCCGGTCGCCGTGAAGCCGTCATCCCAGGCCGTCTCCAGGTTCACCCGGACCGCAGTCACGCTTTCTTCGATGAAGGGAAGGATGCGGCCGAGGATCGACCACGAGCCGTTGTTGCCCGCGAACGTCGTGCCCGGGGTGTGGAGCATGCTGGGAGGAAACTTTTTTTTGGCGCTCTCGTAACTGTGGACCGCCACGGCCAGCTGGCGGATGTTGCTCTGGCAGCGGGCCCGCCTCCCCGCCTCGCGGGCTGCCTGGACACCCGCGAGCACGAGGCCCATGAGCACGGCGATGATCGCGATCACGACGAGGAGTTCGATGAGTGTGAACGCAGGGCGGCCCGGACGGACAGCCACTGCCACGGCGGCCTCGGCCGTCATGATCGGCACATCGCCATCGGCAGGCAGCGTGAACCAGTCGTCGGCATCGTCGGCAGGCGCGGGGGCGAGGGCGGGCATGGCTGACTCGGCGGGATGGAGGCAGGCGGGCACAACGTACGTGCCGCTTTTGACACGCAAACACCATGCCGCCGGCCGATGATCGAGTTCCGACGTCCAGAGCCTTTTTATTCGGCATCTGGTCGACATGCCGCCGCGGATCGTCCCGGCTGCCGGTCAAAAAATCACCGCCGCCGTGGGGAAATTTTCGCCGGCTCTGTCAGGCCGGCACGCCGGGCGTCGTGCATGGTCAGTCGTCGATGCCGAGCTGGCGGAGTTTCGTTCGGAGGGTGGCGCGGTCGAGGCCGAGGAGCTTGGCGGCGGCGGTCCGATTGCCTCCGGTGTGGGCCAGCGCCTCGCGCAGCAGCGTGCCCTCCAGCACGTCGATGGCGCGGCGGTGCAGGTCGGGCTCGGGGAGACCGCCGAAGGCCGCCTGCGCGGCCGCCGACCAGTCGCGCACAGCGCCGCCGACCGCCGCCGCCGCCGCGTCGAGACTGGAGCGTCCGGCGGCCTCTGCCTGACGAACCGGGAGCGGCAGGTGCTCGGGCCGCAGCGTCCCGCCGCGGGCGACGACGGCGGCGTACTCGACGGCATGCTTCAGTTCGCGGACGTTGCCCGGCCAGCGCCGGCGGCGGATCGCAGCGAGAAACTCCGGGGCGATGGCGACGCTCCCCATTGGCCGCTGCCGGCCCATCGTCCGGGCGAGGAAGTGCATCACGAGCGGCTCGATGTCCTCGGCGCGATCGGCGAGGGCGGGCATCTCGACGGGAAACACCCGCAGCCTGTGATACAGGTCCTCGCGGAAGCGGCCAGCGGCGCTGGCCTTGGCGAGGTCGCGATTGGTGGCCGCGATCACGCGCACGTCCACCGGCCGGGACTCGGCCGAGCCGACCCGGGTCACCGTGCGGGATTCCAGGGCGCGAAGCAGCTTGACCTGGAGTTCGAGGGGCGCCTCGCCGACCTCGTCGAGGAAGATCGTTCCGCCGTCGGCCATCTCGAACAGCCCGGGCCGGTCGCCGGCGGCGCCGGTGAAGGCACCGCGGACGTGACCGAAGAGCTCGCTCTCGGCGACGCCCGCCGCGAGGGCGGCGAGACTCGTGGCGATGAACGGCCGGTCGCGGCGGACGCCGTGGGCATGGATCGCCCGGGCGGCGAGTTCCTTTCCCGTCCCCGTCTCGCCGCTGATCAGCACCGACAGGTCGGTGGCGGCGACGAGGGCGATCTGCTTGAACACCTCCTGCATCGGCGGTGCCGAGCCGATGAGTTCGACACCCGGCGCGGCCGGGGCTCTGGCGCGGCCCGCGCCGGCCGCCCGGTCGGCGACGGCCCGCGCGACGACGGCGGAAACCCGCTCCAGATCGAACGGCTTGACGAGGTAGTCGCGGGCCCCGGCGTTCACGGCGCGGACGGCCGTGTCGAGGTCGCCGAAGGCGGTCATCACGATGATCGGCGCCTCCGGCACGATCCGGCGCAGGTCCGGAAGCGCGGCGATGCCGTCGCGGCCGGGCAGCCGGACGTCGAGCAGGATGACGTCGGGCTGGAACGTGCCGCAGGTTTCCAGGGCCGCCTCGGCAGTGGCGGCCACGGCGACCTCGTGGCCGTCGTCGGCGAGCAGTTCGCGCAGGCTCCAGCCGATCGCCGGCTCGTCGTCGACGATGAGAATGCGACTCATGACCGCGTGTTTCCCGGGAGGTGGCCGCCACCGGCGGACGCCGCCAGTGTCTGCTCGGGCAGGGAAATCGCAAACCGGGTGCAGCCGTCCGCCCGGCTCCACGACAGCGTGCCGCCGTGGGCCTCGGCCACGGCCTTGGCCACCGCCAGCCCGAGACCGATCCCCTCGGGTTTGCCGGTCACGAACGGCTCCATGAGCGCGGTGCGGACCGCCTCCGGCGGGCCGGGCCCGGTGTCCTCCACCACGAGATCGACGCGCCGGTCGGTGGCCCGCGCCGCGAGCGACACCTTGCCCCCTGCCCCGGCGGCATCGATGGCATTGAGGACGAGGTTGACCAGTGCGGCCCGCAGCGAATCGTGGCGGCCGTGAAGCGTGACGGCCGTGGGCGCGGTGTCGAGGTGGACGCCGGCATGGTCAGAGCGCGGTCCCGTCAGATCGAGAATCTCGGCGAACAGGTCGGCGACCACGATGGCGCTGGGCTGGTCGGCCTCCGCGGCCGGCCGGCCGAGTGCGAGCAGGCCGCGGACCTCCTCGGCGACGATGTCGAGCTGGCGCACGGCGACGCCGAGGCTGTCGTCGGCCGCCGGGGCGGCGCTGCCCGGGCAGCGCCGGCGGTGCAGCTCGATGGCCAGCCGGGCGCCGGTGATGGCGTTGCGCAGCTCGTGGGCGAAGCCGGCGGCGAGCTGGCCGAGCAGCCGCTGCCGTTCGCCGGCGACGAGCGTGTCGCGGAGCGACCCCAGCGACGTGCTCATCCGGTTGACGCCATCGACGAGGCGGCCGAGTTCATCGACCGGCGGCGCGGCGGTCGGCGCGCCTGCGTCCTCGAGACGGCGGCCGAAGTCACCGGCGGCGATCCGACCGACGTGTCGCTCGACCGCGCCGATACGGCGGGCGAGCCGGCCCGTCGTCCGCAGGCCGATCGGCACGAGCACGGCGAGCGTCGCGGCGGCGACGGCGAGGACGGGCCAGGCCGCGTCGAACGCCGTCCGCGCCAGCGAGGCCAACGGCGTGAGCACGAGGACGCTCTCCGGCCGCACGCCGCTGGCCCGCACCAGGCCGATCCGGTAGCGGCGGCCGTCGATGACCGCGCTTGCGCCGACCGTGTCGGCCAGGTCGGCGGCGCGACGGTCGTCGATCGTGCCGGCGGGGAGCGTGGAGGCGTCGGCCGTCCGGGCCGCCGGATTCCAGACGACGAAGTGGCTGCCGGTCAGACGCTGGAGCGTGTCGAGCACCTGCGGCGAGAGCGCGATCCGTGCGGCCTCGAGCGCCGCCGCGACCTGTTCCTGGCCGGCGCGGGCGGCCGCGAGGCTGCGTTGCGTCGCCAGCCAGGCAGAGAAGCCGACGTTGGCGAGCACCGCCGCGAGCACGAGGCCGGCGACCGGCAGGACGAGCTGGCGCGACAGCGACGAGACCGTGCCGGTCATCTGGCGGTGATCCGCGGGGAAACGACGAGGGCCTGCCATGGCCGCTCCGCTCCCCACGATCGTAGCCGCCGGACCGCGGCGGGTCGTGATGGGGCCGTCATGAGGCCGGTGTGGCGCCGGCATGGGGCCGGAGGCCCGGATCATTGGCCGTGCCGGACGCAGGGAGGCCGGCCGCCGGCGAGCGCTGCACGGGCCGGGGCGTGGTCGTGGCCACCGGCCGGGAGACGATGCTCGGGCTCGTTGCGGCGGCGCTCGAGCCCCCCGAGGCGCCGACCGCCTTCGACGTCGGGGGATGACTTCGTCGCGATTGCTGATTTCGGGAGAAGGAAGCGAACGTGGTTTCGCAAGATCCTTGACCTGAAAAACGGCATTCCCTCGCATGATCGGTTCAACGCCATCTTCGCCATGCTGTCGCCCGCGGAGTTCGAGCGCTGCCTGCTAAGCTGGATTCAAGCGTTGCATGAGGTCACCGGCGGCCAAGTGATCGCCATCGATGGCAAGACGCTGCGCGGGAGCTTCGACAAGGCAAGCAGCAAGTCGGCCATCCATATGATCAGCGCCTGGGCGTCGGCCAACTCCATCAGCCTGGGACAAGTCGTGGCGGACGAGAAGAGCAACGAGATCACCGCAATCCCGAAATTGCTGGAAATGCTGCATCTGAAGGGGGCGACGGTGACCATCGATGCGATCGGGTGCCAGACGGATATCGCCCGCCGCATCATCGATGGGGGTGGTCATTACGTGCTCAATGTGAAGGGCAACCAAGGCCGGCTGCGAGATGGCATCGAAGAGTTCTTCGCGGAGTTCTTGGACGGCAACCGGCCGTCGGTGCCGGTTCATCAGCAGCACAGCACGAACAGTGGGCATGGCCGCAAGGAGGCGAGATGGCATTACGTCTGCCCTGTGCCGCGCGACCTGCCGGATCGTCAGCGATGGCCGGGCCTCAAGGCAATTGGCATGGTGATCAGCAACACGATTCGAGATGGAAAAGAGTGCGTCGACATCCGTTCCTACATTCTCAGCAAGAAGCTCGCCGTAAAGAAGTTCGCGGCAATCGTGAAAGGCCACTGGGCGATTGAGAACGAACTGCATTGGCAGTTGGATGTCACGTTCCGGGAAGACCACTGCCGCATCCGCAAGGGCAACGCCGATGCCAACTTCAGCACCCTTCGGCGGACCGCCCTGACGCTCTTGAAGAACGAGAAGACGGCAAAACTCGGAGTGAAGAACAAGCGGCTTTCAGCCGGCTGGGACGAGGACTACTTGCTTCAAGTGCTTGTCGGCACTTGAGATATGGTGCGATCGCCCTGATTGCCGAGACGATGCTGGCGGCGTTCGGGGTTGCCCAAGCGCAGCCGTCACACTTTTCAGTCGGTTTATGGAGGGAGGTGCATTATGGCGCGGTTGTTTTTAGCCGTTAACGTTTGGGGCTATATACTCACGCCGATCGCTCTATTTGCGGACCGTCCCGAGAACGGTGCATTGGCCACGAACGCTTCTGCAAAGTTGGCGCCCGTTTACGTGAAGATTCTCTTGCCTGATGATCCCGCCCTTCGCGTTGTTGAGAAGAATTCGCCCGTTGTCGAATCCTGGATTAGCGAGAGCATCGAGAGTCGGGGTAAGACTCCCTTCGCTGCCGTGACCACATGGGTGCCGCTTGTCGAGGAGCCCCACGAAACCACGGAGTTGTGGAAAGGAAAGGTAGACGGCGAGATTTCTGCATGCCCCGTCGTGGCTGACGTTGTTGAGCGCAAGGACGGTTTGATAAAAATCACTTTCAAAGGATGGTCACCCTTCGGAGCGGAAGCAACGGTGACACTGAAAGACGAACCGGGAAGCCGCGAGGTGGTCGCGGTCAACCAGGCAAAGACGAAACATGGGGTGCCCCACATAGCCATTTTCGTCGGCCTTCAACAGAAGCGAAAATGACCGGGAGAAGCTTGAATCTGTCGCAATAAAAGGATAGCCCGGTCAATGGCACTTCCGCAACGGTTTCCGCGCTGATGAGCGACTCTTGAGCCTCCGGGAGAGCGACCTTGCCTTCCGGAGACGGTTCCCCGAAACGCCGCTCACGCCGCCGGCGTTGGCGATTGTGACGCCTCGGCGCAGACCGGCTCCCAGTCCGCCGCTGCCGGGCTTCGATGCCTCGCGTCCGGCACCAGTCAGAGGCTGTGGATATCGATCACGGGCATCTCGTTGGGCGAGGCTTTAAAGACGTCGCGATCATCAGCGGCCTGGACGAGCTCGGCCCAGTCGGCGGGGCGGGCCTCGCGCAGGTGAAAGCAGCGACGGCTCCAGCGGTTCGCCTAAGTGCGTAATTATCCTCCGAATCGGCCCGGGCTCCGTGATGGGAGCGAAAACCTGGCACGGGAGCGGATTGCGCGGTCGTTGACCGGCGAAGTGTTTGCCGTGTTCGCAGAATCCGCTTCCGACATCGATTCGGCTACGGCACGCTGATTCATGCCGGCGGCACGTTCCTGGCGGTGAAGACCGACGGCGAGGTGGTGCTGT
>BJHK01000030.1 GCA_014192425.1 Planctomycetia bacterium
GTGGCGGGGGGGCCGGCATCGGCCCAGAGCGTGAGGCCAGCCGCCGCCAGCGCGAGGCCGAGCGGCGGAGCCATACTCGAGCCGGCGGGATCGCGGGCCACGCAGACGACGACCGGCGGCGCGGCCCGCAGCCGGGCGACGACCGCGGCGATCTGCGGCTCGTCGGTCGCGATGACGACGTCCGGCGCCGCCTGGCCGGCCGCGGCGGCGGTCGATGCTGTCGCCGCCTCCGGCTCGTCTTCGCCGTCGAGATCGAAGAGCGTGCCGGGAGCGCGGCGCGGCTTCGCGGCGGACCGTTTCGGCGTTTTGTTCTCGGTGCCGGCCGCCGCTCTAGCCCCGGCATCCGCGGCCGCCGCGCGCGCCGCCGGCGCAGCCGCCCCCTTCACCCGGGAGAGCAGGCTGCGGAACCCGAGTTCGCGGAGGAAATCGGCGAGCCGCGTGGCATCGGGCTGATGGAGGAGCCCGGCCTCCCAGGCAATGTCGAGCGGCGCGGCGGTGTCGAGTCGGATCAGCTCGCGGCCGGCGCGGGCCGTGTCGGCATGGGCGGCGAGATTCTCGCGGCGCTTCGTGCCGCTCACGGAGTCGATGCGGGCGAGGAGGTCGTCGAGCGTGCCATGCTGCTGCAACAGTTCGCCGGCGATCTTCGGCCCGATGCCCGGCACGCCGGGCACGTTGTCCACGGCATCCCCCACGAGCGACAGGAAATCGACCACCTGCCCCGGAGCGATGCCCCACTCGGCCCGCAGTTCGGCCGCGCCGAAGGGAAGGTTCGTCCGCAGGTTGTAGAGCCGGACGTGGTCGCCGAGCAGCTGCCGGGCGTCCTTGTCGGAGGTGGCGATGATGCAGTCACCGCCGCGGGCGACCGTTCGCGTCGCCAGCGTGGCGAGCAGGTCGTCGGCCTCGAACCCCGGACGTTCGAGGCACGGAATCCCCATCACGTCGAGCAGCCGGCGGATGAGCGGGATCTGCGGCACGAGGTCGGCCGGCATGTCGGGCCGGTTCGCCTTGTAGGCGGCGAACTTTTCATGGCGAAACGTCGGCCCGGGGGCGTCGATGGCGCAGAACAGGTAGTGGGGCCGGCGGTTCTCGATGATGTCGAGCAGGTCGCGGGTGAAGCCGAACACGGCCGAGACGGGCGTGCCGTCGGGGGCCGCCATCTCGGGCAGGGCGTGAAAGAGCTGGTAGATCCGTGACAGCGTGTCGATCGCCCACACCGTCCTGCCATGCAGGTCGGGATCGGCGGCTTCAGCGGCGGGCGCGGCGGCGGGCTCGTTCATGCGAGCCGCAGCATAAACGACGTGCCGGTGTCGGGCGCGGTTCGCGCCCGCGGCTCATCCGGGACACCCTTGATCCTCGCGCACCACACGGGCGTCCGGAATCGAATGACGGGAGGGGCTGCTCGTGCCCCAGGAGCCGGCGTAAGCTGCCAAGCGAAGGCAGGATGCCGGAGCGCAGGCAGGTCCGAGAGAGCGAGGGCTGGAGGCCCGTAGCGAACGTCCGGCGATGGGGCATCAGCAGCCCCGACCAGCGAACCGCGTGAGGCTCAAGGGGAGCCGTATCAATCGCCGGCCGGCGGCTCGTACTCGAAATCCTTCCACTTCATCGCCCGGCGGAAGGGCTCGATCCGCAGCACGACCTCGCCGTTCTGGAAGATCCGCACCGTGCCGCTCGTCTCGCTCACCGCCACGGCCACGCTCCGCGTGCGCCGGGTGATCGCCGCCGCCGCCCAGTGCCGGGCACCGAGGCCCTTGGCGACCGAGACGTTTTCAGCCGAGGCGTCGATGTAGCGGGCCGCCGCCTCGACCGTGCCATCGGATCCGACGATGAAGGCACCGTCGAGTTGTGCGATCTCCTTGATCCCCTCCCGGACCCGCTGATCGGTCAATCGTCGTTCCGACCGGCTGTAGCCGCGGACCGGGTCGAAGCCCGTCGAATGACTCGACTGCATCACCTTGCGGGCGTCACCCACCACGAACAGCGTGCCCACCGGCTTGCCCTCGCGGCCCTCGCGGCCGATCTCGACCGCCAGATCGACGACGATCTTGAGCGTCTCCAGCGGGACCTTCGTCTCCAGGTTGCGCAGGTCGCGGCTCGTCAATTGGCCGAGATGCTCGGCCAGCCGGAGCACGCTCACGGAGTCGATCGTGCCCGCCTCGAAGCCGCTGTAGACGGCGACCACCCGGGCCTCGGGGGGGATCATCTCGGCGGCGACGAACTCCAGAAGCGCCTGGGCGAGCCGCTCGTGGACCGGCAGGCCGGCGACGTCGAGGACGATCGTCCGCAGGCCGTGATCGGTCGCGCCGCCGAGCACGCTCTCCTCGTCGGCCGCGACGAGGACGGTCCCGGTGCCGGCCTGCTGCCGGATCCGCTCCCAGTCGAGCCGCTGGTCGACGAGCAGGAGCAGGGCCTCGGCCGACGTCGCCTCCACCAGCCGGGCGGCGTTGTCGATCAACGACGCGAGCTGCGGGGAAAGTTCGGCCGGGGTCATGGGTCCGCTCCATGGCGCGGATCCCGCACGGCGCCGGACGCCGCGCGCCCTGCCGCACGACCAGACGGGCCGCGGCCGCGGGACTCCGCGGGCCAAGGGTACGCCGCGGGCCGAGGCCGATCAAGGACGAATGCCGGCGGACGGATGCTCAGCGCCGCTTGCCGCGCTGGCTGCTCCCCTCGGGCTGCGTGGCGACCGCCGCCGCCGGCGCCGCCTTCATCGGTCCATTGAAGGCCGCGATGCCCCCCGTCAGCACCGTGCCCCAGGCCCGTTCCTGGTAGATCGTCAGGGCGTGGAGGGCATGGCCGAGGGGGCCGAGCTTCCAGTCCCGCGACGGCTCGCGGGCCAGCGCGGTGACGAGAAATTCCGTGGCCGCCACCACGCGCGGCTCGTACAACCGCTCCTGGTCGAGCGATCCCACCAGCCATTCGAGGATGTGGCCCGTGGTCTGGATCTTGCGGTCGATGTCGTCGTCGCGGTCGGCCGGATACTTGAACCACTCCGTGCTGAACGAGCCGTCGCGATTCTGCAGCTTCGTGAGGGCGAAGGTCTGGTAGTCGCGGACATATTTGTCGGCCCGCAGGTAGGCGCCGTCGAGTGCACCGGTCGCCCGCAGCCGCCGCTGGCAGCCGTAGGCGAGCCCGAACAGGCGGTGCGTGCCGCCGCACGGCGCCCCGCGGATCGGCTGCTCGATCTCCTCCTCGACGAGCTTTTCCAGCGTCCAGGCGACGCCGTCGCGGCTGTGCCACTCGGCATCCGTGGGCAGGTAATGGGCGAGGGCGATGAGGGCGAAGGTCAGTTCCGTGCCCGCCTTGCACGACAGCTTCTCCTCCGCGATCAGGTCGGCGACCGTGAACTGCTTCGATTGGATGCTGATCGGTGAGTTGGCCGCCACGCGGCACTGGGCGAGGATGGCGAGGTACTGGGCGGAATGCCCCTGAACGCCGATCCCCTTCTGGGCGGTCAGGCGGTCGCCGGAGGCGGCCAGCATCACCTGGCCCTTGCAGCGGCCTCCCATGTTCGACCAGCCGATGGCGTTCACGAGGTCACCCCCCGGCCCGCCGACGCGGATCTGCGTCGGGATGCCGAAGGCAATGAAGCCGTGCATCACTTCCCACGGCGTGTGCTGGGCGGTGTTGAGCGGCCGCCGCTGGTAGGCGGCGAGCGTCTGGTTGATCCGGGTCCGGAGCCGTTCGAACCGCTGCGTGCGCGGCGCCGGCTTGCCGGTCGGCTGCAGCCTCGTGGCCACGATCGGCGGCGTCTGCCTGCGACTGGAGGGCGACGGGGGAACGATCACGGTCGCCGGCGGCGCCGGCGGCGCTGGCATGGGCCTGCTGGGCACGAACCGCGGGTTGACGGCGTCGGCGGCCACCTTGCGGGCGGCACTGCCGACCCCGGCGCCGAAGACCACGGTCTCCTGCCACGTCGGCAGCCGTGCCGGGACCGAGGCTGGACGGGCCGGTGCCGCGACCGGCGCTCGATCGGCCTTCGGCTTGGCCGGCAGGGCCGCGAACTTGCCGGCCCGCTCGGCCTCGGCGGCGGTCGGCGGAACCGGGGCGGGAATGAACTCGCGCGGTTCCTGCTCCCGGCCCATCAACGTGTCGAAGAACTTTCCCGGACCGGACCGGGCACGCGTGCCGGCCGCCTCGACGTTCGCAGTCATCCGCTGCCCGACGGACAACGTCACGACGGCGAGCAGCGCCGCGGCGACAGGTGCCCTGCTTCTCCCCGGAATCCGGAAACGACGACACGGGTGCGGACCATCGGCCGCCGCTGGCTGCGAAAATTGGGGCATGGCGTCGTCAGTGGTGGCGGAACCAATGGTGCGATGGTGGGGGTATCGGCAGCCCGCTGCCGAGGATCATGACCTGCAGGCGGACTCACCAGCAGGTCGCATCAGGTTGCCCGAACATCACAGCCACCAAAGTCCACCAGCCCGTCGTGGCGTCTGCGGGCAACCGCCGGAGACGCCGGCGGGCCGACGGCCGCGCCTCCCGGTGGCTCAAAAGAGCGTGCGAAAGGCCTCGGCGATCGACCACGGCTCATCGGCGCTCCCCGGATCCGCCGCCCAGGCTCGCCACTTGTTGACATCGTCACCGAGGTCCCGGCCGCTCACCTTCTTCAGGGCCGCTACCGCCCGGTACTGCACCGCCGGGTCGGGGTCCTCGAGAGCCCTGGCCAGCACCGGGATTGCGGCACCGTCACCCAGGTTGCCCAGTTCGCGCAGCGCCCGCAGCCGCACGTCGAGATCCCGATCCGCGTGATACCGGGCCGAGAGCATCTTCACGGCCTCCGGTCCGCCCCGCTCCCCCCAGGCCGCGCAGGCGGTCATCCGGACCCGTGGTTCCGGATCCTCGAGACAGCCCCGGCAGACGGCGGCCGCGGCGGGGGTGTCGAACTCGGCCGCGGTCTCCACGATCCTGGCCCGGACCCGCGGGTCATGCTCCTCCAGCACCCGACCGGCCAGCCCGCGGGTGAACTCGGTCTGCTGCTGCGGCGAGCCGGCCTTGGCCGCCTTCGCCTCCGCGGCCAGGGTCTTCATCCGTTGGTCGGCGGTCGCCCCGTACGCCGCCTGCTCGCGGGCCACTTTCTTCTGGTCCGGGAACGGCGTCCACACGGGGGGCAACGACGCGCAGCCGACCAGCAGGCAGCACCACAGCGGCAAACCGGTTCGGCCCGGAGACCACTGGGACCGCGGATGGGCCCGGAGGGGAAGGCGGGGAGGAAACGCGTGGCTGGGCATCGGCTGATTCCCGGGTGCTGGCCGGACGTCCGGCGCGGGGGAGTGATAGCGACGCTCGGACAGTCGGACCAGCCCAGAAGCCGCGTCCGCAGGTCGTCGCAGACCGCCCCCCCTGCCCCGTCGCGCCCGCCCGATACCGGCCGCTTTCAGCCTGTGCGCGCAGCGCTGAAAATGCTCGCATGGGACCCATGGGATTCATGCCGCACGCTGCCCGGATGGTTCGCGGTCCGCGCACGACCCGGCCGGTCGCCGCGCGGCTGGCGCTCGCGTTGACAGCCGCCGTGGCGCAATGCGGCGGCAGCGGCGTCGTGGCCGCCGAGCCGGAGACGTTCGCGCGGGTCGAGGCCCGCGCCGGAACCGGCGTGCGCACGCTCGACGGCCGGATCGTGATCGAGGCGGTCGACGGCGGACTGCTCCTCGAGTTGCCCGACCAGCGTTACGAGGTGCTCGAGCCCGCGGCCGTCGTCTCGCGCGGCCCCCTGCCGGGCGGGCCAGCGGACGAGCAGCCGCGCGATCTGGGCCGGCGCGTGCTCGCCGATCTGCCCCCGGGCTTCGAACTGCACGTCTCGCGGCATTACGTGATCTGCTTCAACACCTCGCGCGAGTACGCCAAGTGGGTGGCGTCACTCTTCGAACGGCTGCACGAGGCGTTTACGAACGCCTGGAGGAACGCCGGCCTCGACGTCGCATCGCCGCGGCATCCGCTGATCGTCGTGATCTTCGCCGAACGGGCGGACTACGAGGCGTTCGCGACCCGCGACGTCGGCCCCGCCGCCGATCGCATCGTTGGCTACTACGACCTGGCCAGCAACCGCGTGACGACGTTCGACCTCACCGGCAGCGACCTGCTCGCCCGGCAGGTGCGCCGTCCGCCCGGGCGGACGGGGCCGGAAATCCTCGCCAGCCCCGAGGCCGCCGGCCTGGTGGCGACGCTGGTGCACGAGGCGACCCATCAGGTGGCGTTCAACTGCGGCCTGCACCAACGCCTGGCGCCGATCCCGCTCTGGCTCAGCGAAGGCATGGCCACCTATTTCGAGACGCCCGACCTTTCCAGCCCGCGCGGCTGGAAAGGGATCGGGATGATCAACCGCCCGCGGCTCGATCGCTTCCTGGCCGGCACGCGGCCCGGCTGGGCCGGCGGGCTCGTCGGCGCGGACGACGCGTTCCGCGCGCCGGACACCGCGGAGGATGCCTACGCCCGCGCCTGGGCCCTGACCTACTTCCTTGCCCAGACCCGCAAGCAACAGTTCGCCGCCTACCTGCGGATCCTCGCAGCCAAGCAGCCCCTCGCCGCCGATTCACCCGACCGACGGGAGCGGGACTTTCGCGATGCCTTCGGCGAACCCCCTGCCGCCCTCGAGGAGGCGGTGCACCGGTCCATGGCCCGCCTCCAGTCCCGCCGCCCGTGACGCTGCCCGAACCGTGCCGGCGGGCCAGCGCTCCGGCAGGCTCCGAGCCGCCCGCAGCGCCCGACAACTCCGGGCTCGCGACGCATCCCGGAATCGGCGATAGTGATCTGGCCGCGAGCCCGAACCGCGTGGGCGGTGAACGGCACGCCGCCGACGCCCGAGATGCGTCGCCGTCACCATCCCCGGAGCACCGCGTCATGCCGGAAGCGATCCTCTCGTCCCCGTTCCTGGTCTCCCGTCGCCGGTTGGTTGGCGGCGCGGTCGGCATCGCGACGGGGGCCGCCGTGGTCACCGGCCCCGCCGGCGGCGTGTTCGCCGCCGGTCGCGAACGTCTCCGCGTCGGCCTCGTCGGCTGCGGTGGCCGAGGCACGGGCGCCGCCGTCCAGGCGGCAGCGGCCGCCACCGCGGTTCGCGTCGTCGCGATCGGCGACCTGTTCGCCGATCAAGTGACCGCGGCCGCGGCGATCCTCCGGCGCACGGCGGGCGACCGGTTCGCCTGCCCCCCCGAGGCCCGCTTCGTCGGCCCCGACGCCTGGCGCCGGGTCATCGAGTCGGACATCGATCTCGTGATCCTCGCCACGCCGCCCGACTGCCGGCCAGGCCACCTGGCGGCTGCCGTGGCAGCGGGCCGGCACGTGTTCGTCGAGACGCCGGCCGCGATCGACGGCCCGGGGGCGGAGACGGTCGCGGCAGCCTGCGCGCGGGCCAGGGACCGCGGCCTCGCGGTCATGTCCGGACTCGCCTGGCGGCGTGACCCGCCGACGGTCGAACGCGTCGATGGCCTGCGCGGAGGCGCGATCGGCCGGCTGCTCGCTGCCCGGATGACGTCCCTCGTCGGACTCCCCTGGCGCCGGCCGACCGAGGCGGGCTGGACGGCCGCCGAATCGCGGCGCCGCAACTGGATCGACTGCCCGGATCAGTCGGGGGGCGACTTCGTCGAACGGCAGATCCATGCCATCGACAAGGCGCTGTGGGTGCTCGGCGACGAGGACCCGCTGGCGGTCGAACCGCTTGCGTCGGACTCCTCCGGCACGACGGCCGTCCGCCTTCGGTTCGCCTCCGGTGCCACCCTGAGCGTCACCGCTGGCCGCCGCCACGGCGCGACCGATGTTGTCGCGGAGATCATCGCGGGGACGCGGGGCGCGACCGACCTCCGGCAGCCGGGCGTCGGCCGCCATGGGGCGGCCATGGCCGCGCTGGTCCGCGGCCTGCTTTCCGGCCGGCGCATCGATGACGGGGCGATCCTCTGCCGGGCGACGATCGCCACGCTCCTCGGACGGGCTGCGGCGGCCGCGGGCGAACCGCTCCCCTGGCCGGGGCCGACCGTCCCGCTGCTCCGATCCGTATAATCGGCAAAGTCCTGTCGCGGCTGGCCCGGAGGGCGGTCGCCTGCCGATCTTGACCCGAAGCCGCGTCTCTGCCTGCCCGACGGCGGGCCGGGCCCGGGACCGACCGCGTCGACGAGAGGGATCCTCATGGCTGCCAATCGCACCGTCACGTCACTGAGCATCGCGCTCATCGTGTTCGTGATGCTGACCTTCGTGCTCGCCATCACGACCTACGTGTTCTTCAAGCAGCGGCTCGACGAGCAGGCGCGGGCCGACGATGCGGTCACCGAAACCGCCAAGGCGCGGACCGAACTCCAGGCCGCGGTCGACGAGAAGCAGAAGATCCAGGAGGACATCATCGGCGTCGCCAGGGAGAAGACGTTCGCCGAGATCGAACTGGAGAAGACGGAGCGGATCGCCAAGGATTTCGCCGGCTTCAACGATGATCCCAAGACGCTCCTCAAGCTCGTCACCTGGCTGGCCGACGCGTTGGCGGCCAAGGACGGGCAGATGGACAAGCTCCGACAGGAGAAAGACAAGGAACTCGCCGAGAAGGTCACGGCCCTGGAGGCGGAAAAGTCCTTGACGGGGCAGAAGGAGACGGAGCGCGAGAAGCTGGAGAAGGAAATCGCCGACACGAAGAAGCAATTCGACTCCGACCGGACGCAGTTCGAGAAGCAGCAGGACAAGCTGACCACGGAACGGCAGCAGGCGCTCGACGAGACGACGAACTTCGAGCGGCTGAAGACCGAGGTCGAGAAGCTGAAGCAGTCCCTGCCGCCGCCCCAGCAGAAGACGTTCGAGTCCAAGAAGGAGCCCGAGGAAAAGCTGCAGCTCGTCTACCGGTCGTTGACCGAGATGCAGAAGGTGATCAAGGAACAGAACGCGGTGCTGGCGAAGCTCAACACCGCCGATCCGGCCGTCCGCGAGGCGGTCATCAAGGCCACGCCCAAGGACGATCGGGTCGAGCAGTTCGACGGCCGGGTGCTCGCGGTCAATGAGCGGGATCGGTCCGCCGTCCTGTCGTTCACCTCGACGGGCGGCCTGCGGCCGGGGCACCTGTTCGACGTCTTCGATCGCAGCGACGTCCGGCCGCTCGCCAGCGGCGGCAAGGGCGTCGTCGAACTGCTCGCAGTGGAGGGGGAAACGCGGGCCCGCGGCCGGATCCTCAGCGACTCCACCCGGTCCCCGATCCTGGCGGGGGATGCACTGGCGAGCGGGCTCTGGTCGCCCGGGTTGGACATGGAGGTCGTGATCGTGGGCTACGTGCAGTTCGATCGTGACCGCGAATCCGACGTCGACGAGCTCGTGTCACGAATCGAAAAATTCGGCGGCCGCGTGGTCGATACCGTGACGCCCGCGACGGGCCTCGTCGTCGACGCCGGGCTGCCGCGGACGACCCCCGGCGACACCAAGATGCCCACCGGCTGGCGGCCGGTCGACGTTGCCCGGCGGACGCGCCAGCTCGAACTCGCCAAGAACCTCGGCATCAGGACGGTCACCGTCGATGCCATGCTGGAGATGCTCGGAACCGATCGCGAGGACATCGAGACCGGCCGGCTGCCGCGGCGCGGACTGGAACGGTCCACCCCGCGCTGACCCGATCGGAGGCTGGCGGTCGCTGGTCAGGTCGGCGGCACGATCCGCCGACCGGCCAGGAACAGCGGCACCAGCGCGATCACCGCGAGCGCCCAGCGCGGGCCGCACGCCGCCAGCACGATCGCGGCGTCGAGGGTGATGATCGACATGATCGCGTTGCCCACCGCGGCCTGCACCCGCCGCGGCACGGGAGCGACGACGCCCCCCATGCCGCGCCCGATGATCGAGGCACTGAGCAGCGTCCAGAGCAGGAGCCAGTCCTGCAGACGCAGGCCGCCCGGCAACGCTGCCGCGCGGTCTCCGAGCCAGGCATGCCCGGCGGCGATGACGAGGCCCGCCGCCATCACCACCAGGCCCGTCGCCAGGCCGGCGCGGCGGCTGCGGCCCGCCTCGTCGCGGGCATAGATCGTGATCCCGGCCACGTAGACCGCCATGCCGAGCGGAATCAGCCACTCGCCGCGGCCCGTCGGCCCGCCGGCGGCCGTCATGCCCAGCAGCCAGTTGAGCCCCCGGCAGGCGCCCATGACGGCCGGCCCGAGCGGCGTGCGCCGGGCGTGCCGATCGTAGAGCCAGACCGCCAGCGTCAGGCCGGCGCCGACGGCCGCCGGCCCGGGATGGCCCGATGTTATGGCGGCGGCGCAGGCGGCCACGGTACCGCCGGACAGCAGGCCCTGGCCGACCCGCGCGGCGCTGCCAACGCCGATCGCCCCCCGCGGCAGCGGCCGCTCGGGCCGCTCGCGCCGGTCGATTTCGACATCCTCGACGTCGTTGAGCACCATGCCCGCGGCATAGAAGCAGAGCGAGGCCAGCACGGCCAGCCAGCAGGCGGCGGGGGGCCATGCGGCACCCGTCCAGTGGGCCGCCACGAGGAAGCCGGCGAGCACGTCGGCGGCCGCCGTGGCATGGTTGGGGAGCCGCACGAGCCGGAGCCAGTCGAGCATCGGCGCTGATCCTCCGCGACGGGACGAACGTTCGACAGGAAAGTCCATGCTCAGCTCGACGCCGAGCGGTAGCGGTCGAGGGCCGCCTGAAATACGAACCGCGACAGGACCACGGCGGCCAGCGCCGCCAGCACGGTCCCCACGATCGCGGGCCAGGCCGCGCCGGTGAGCGGCCTGGCGACGACCCGGGCCGGGACGTTGACCACGAGCAGGATCGGGATCACGAACGTGCACAGGGCGCGGAGCGGCCCGCCCCACGGGCCGGCGTAAATCTCGGCCGGATAGCGGGAGAAGTTCGTGAGGTAGAACCAGAAGTCGTACAGGCTCTGGTTCCGCCCCATGAAGATCGTGGCCGCGGCCAGCATGATGATCAGCCCGTAGAGGATCGCCACGCCACAGAGCACGAGGAACGGATAGATGAGCCAGGCGAGCGGCCCTGGAGCATGATCCATCCGCGACACCGCCCAGCCGAGCAGGCCGACGCCGACCAGGCCGTTGGCGAAGGACGAGAAATCGACCCGGTGCAGCGAGAGCAGGAACTGGGCATCGAGGGGCTTGGTGAGCACGGCGTCGAGCCCGCCGCTGCGGACCATCTCCGTCAGTTCCTCGGCGCTGGGCATGAACAGCGCCTGGACGATCGAGTTGATGATCAGGCCGGTGGCCACGAAGGCGAAGAACGGCTCCCGCGACCAGCCGGTGCCGCGGCCGATCTCCGGGGTGAAGGTGAAGATCAGCAGGTAGAAGGCGAGGTTCATCGACATCCAGCCCAGGCTCGTGACGCACTCCAGGATGAAGTTCGCCCGGTAGGTCATGTCGCGGACGAGGCAGGCCCGGGCGAACGTGGTGAAGATCGCGAGATATCGGCCCATCGGTTCGTCCGCCGGGGAAATACTTTGCCTGACTGCGGACCCAGGATACTCTGACGGTCCGGCGGGCAGCGACCACGGCCGCTGCCCCGCCGCCGCCGATTCGCCATCTTCAGCCCCCCGGAGCCTCCATCATGGCCCGCTTCCATCGATCGCGGATTCGTTCGCTGCTGTGCGCCAGCGTGGTCGGGCTGCCGGCCCTGATGGCACCCTGCACCGCCGAACCGCCGGCCGCGGCGGTCGCCGAAAAGCCGATCGACGTGAAGCCTGGCGCCAAGCCGGCCGGCGGCCGGGTCGGCTACACCCTGATCATCTTCCACCCGGAGATGGATGCCGTGGTCAAGGCGGCCGGCATCGAGGGCCACAAGACCCTCGGCGGGCCGTACCTCGGCACCTGGCACGACCTGAAGGGGGCGAAGGCGATTCGGCCGGGCAAGCTCGACGGCCTCGAGCGCGGCGAGTTCGACATGCTGCTGCTCGCCTCGCCGCATTGCTACCCGAATGAGGAAACCTGGGCGGGCGCGTTGGGACTCGATTCGACCGCCGCGATCCTCTGTGCGACGGGACTGAAGAACAATCCGAACTTTCGCCTCGTCTGGCAGACGTGGCCCTGGCCCAGGGCGAATGTCAACGAGAAGAAACTCGAGCTCCCGCCGGCCAGCAAGGAATCGGCTCCGGCACTTCGCGAACTGGAGAAGGTCGCCGACGAGATCAATGCCCATCATGGTCGCCAGGTAATGGTGATCTCCCCCGCCGCGGAACTGTCGTTCGAACTCGCCCAGATGGTCGCCGATGGCAAGTTTCCCGGGATCACCGACCCCTTCGAGTTGTGGGTAAACGCAAACATGTGGGAGCCCGGCTCCCACGTCAGCACCCTGATCCACTACTGCAATCTGGCGACCATGTACGGGGTCTCACCGATCGGGCTGAAGCCGGATTTCTCCGGCATCAAGCGCGGCGGAGGCAAGAGTCGGAACTACGCGTTCGAAGACCTGGCGCCGATCACCGACGAGCAGCGGGAAATTCTCCAGCGGATGGCCTGGGACAAGGTCACCGGCTATCCCCCGTCCGGCGTGAAGAAGCCCTGAGCACCCCGCCGGTCAGCCACCGAACGCGCTGTACCGCCGCGTGCCGCGGCGCCAGGCGAGCCGGCAGGCGCCGATCATGACGAGCACCCAGGCCGCCTCGACCGCCAGGTCGCGGACGAGCGCCCAGCCGCGGACCTTCCCCAGCCAGATCGCCGCCGGGAAGTAGGCCGTGTACTCGAAGGGCAGCCAGCGGACCACGTCGGCGAGGCTCACCCCGCCGCCCAGGGGAATCCCGGCCAGCATGTCGATCGGAAACATGTGCCCGGAGAGCAGGTACTGCACGAGCATGTAGGCGAAGACGATGCTCGAGGTCTCGAGGATCCAGAAGCCGAGCATGCCGAGCGTGGCCTCCATGAAGAAGCCGAGCAGAAACGAGAGCACGAGCGCAAGCAGGAAGGCGGCGATCGTGGCGGCATCGGGGGGCGGGGGAAAGAATCCGCGGCACAGGAAGAACACGAGGACGAACGGCAGGAAGGCCACGGCGTAGTAGACGAGTTTGTGGGCGATCCGGGCCGCCAGCAGGAAGGCGACGTAATCGACCGGCTGGACGAGGTATTTCTTCACCGACCCGTCGCGGATGCTCCGCGAGATGCCCCCGGCCAGCCCGGGCATGCTGGAAAAGGCCCGCGTCAGCATCGTCAGCAGATAGTAGGCGACGATGTCCTCCCGCGAGTAGCCGGCGATGTCGGCCCGGGTGGTGGCGGCGAAGACTGCCGTCCAGAGGAAGACCTGGGTGACGATCGGCAGGAACCGCATCAGCGTGCCGAGGGCGAAGTCGCCCCGGTAGGCGAGCCGATCCTCGAGGCAGATGGCGAGCATCGTCCACCAGGCCCGCAGGCTGCCGCGCATGCCACCACCGGTCGTGGCGTAGGGATTCATGGACCCGCCTCGACCGGAACGGCGGCTGCGGGCCTGCGCGGGGCCGTCCTGAACAGTTCGGCGACGATCTCCTCCAGCGGCACGTCCTCGACCGAGACGTCTCGAACGCCGGCGCCGCGCAGGATCGCGGGGAGGACGTCGGCGATCCGCTGCCGATCGATCCGCATGACGACCTGCGGCCCGCGGACCTCGCAGGGAAAGCCGAACCGCTCGACCCGCTCGCGGGACGGGGCCTCGTCGAGATCGAGCGTCACGATCTTGTGGGTCGTGAACCGGTCGACGATCTCTGCCAGCGACCCGTCGTAGAGGATCTCGCCATGCGTGATCACCACCACCCGCTCGCAGAGGGCGGCCACGTCCTTCATGTAGTGGGTGGTGAGCATCACGGTCACCCGGCGCTCCGCCTGCACGTGGCGGAGGAACTCGTGGATCGTGTGCTGCGCGACCACGTCGAGGCCGATCGTCGGCTCGTCGAGGAACAGCACCTCGGGCTCGTGGAGCAGCGCGGCGACGAGCTCCAGCTTCATGCGCTCCCCGAGGGACAGCTCGCGGACCGGCTGGAGGATCAGCCGGCGCACGTCGAGCATGTCGACGAGCTCGTCGCGGGTTCGGGCGAAGCGGTCGGGATCGAGCCGGTAGATTTCCCGGTGGAGCCGGAAGCTCTCGGCGGCGGGCAGATCCCACCACAGTTGGTTCCGCTGCCCCATGACGAGGGCGAACCGGCGCCGGAACGCGTCGGCCCGCTCCCAGGGGACGTACCCGAGCACCCGGGCCGTGCCCCGCGACGGGGTGATGACCCCGGAGAGCAGCTTGAGGAGCGTCGTCTTGCCGGCCCCGTTGGGGCCGAGCAGGGCCACGAACTCCCCCTTCCCGACCTCCAGATCCACGCCACGCAGCGCCTCCACGGTGCGGGTGCGGCGCCGGACCAGCCCCCGCAGGCTGGCCCACAATCCCTCGGGCTTGTCGTAGACCCGGTACTCCTTGGCCAGTCCGGCAACGGAAATCACGGGCTCTTGGGGGCTGCTCCCGACGGTGTTGTGCATGGAGCGAGTATAGGGGAAAACCGTGCGCCGCCCCGGTCGGGACGGCGGAGGCCAAGGCATGCAGCGGATCGGACTCGGACACGACAGCCACAGGCTCGGCCCCGGCGACACGCTGATCCTCGGCGGCGTGCGCATTCCCCACGACCGGGCGGCCATCGGCCACAGCGACGCCGACGTCCTCCTGCATGCGGTCACCGACGCCCTGCTCGGCGCCGCCGCCCTCGGCGACATCGGCGACCTGTTTCCCGACACCGATCCTGCAAATCGCGGCCGCGATTCGGCCGACATGCTCCGCATCGCCATGGACCGCGTCGCGGCCGCCGGCTGGCGGCTCGTCAACCTGGATTGCGTGATTTTCGCCCAGCGGCCCAAAATCCTCCCGCACCGGGAGGCGATCCGGCGGCGGATCGCGGCGATCCTTGCCGTGCCCGTGTCGGCGGTCTGGCTCAAGGCCAAGACCGGCGAAGGGATCGGCCCGGTGGGCGAGGAGCGGAGCATCGCCGCGGAGTGCGTGGCGCTGATCGAGAACTGACGACAGGCACGGAGGCGGACGGCATCATGAGCATGACGGACACGGGGCGGACGGGCGCGACGGCGGGGAATGGCCTGCCGACGATCGAGATCTACAGCACGCTGACCCGCGGCAAGGCGCCGCTGGTCACCGTCCAGCCAGGCCACGTGGGGATGTATCTGTGCGGCCCCACGGTCTACAAGCCGAGCCACATCGGCCACATGGTCGGCCCGGTGATCTTCGACACCGTGAAGCGCCACCTCGTCTATTCAGGCTGGCGCGTGACGTGGGTCGTCAACATCACCGACGTCGACGACAAGATCATCGCCGAGAGCGCCACCCGCGGCACGACGATGGCGGACCTCGCCGCCGAGATGACGGCCGACTACCTGGAAAACCTGGCCGCGCTGGGCGTGACCGGCATCGACGTCATGCCCAAGGCCACCGAGCACATCGGCACGATCATCGCCTTCATCGAGGGGCTGATCGCCAGGGGACAGGCCTACGCCAGTGACGGCGACGTCTACTTCGACGTCACCCGCGACGCCGACTACGGCAAGCTCACCAACCGCTCCGTCGAGCAGATGCAGGGGGAGGGAGGCTCGACCGCGGAGCGGAAGAAGTCGGCGGCCGACTTCGCCCTCTGGAAGCGGGCCAAGCCGGGCGAACCCGCCTGGGACAGCCCCTGGGGTCCGGGCCGGCCGGGCTGGCACATCGAGTGCTCGGCCATGAGCAAGGCGCTCCTCGGGCCGCACTTCGACATCCACGGCGGCGGCCTCGACCTCGTGTTTCCGCATCACGAGAACGAGATCGCCCAGAGCGAGTCGCTCCACGACTGCCCGATGGCGACCTTCTGGATGCACAACGGGCTGATGCAGGCGGCCGGCGCCGCCGGCAAGGTCGGGGGCCGGCCGCGCGGTGATGCGGCCGGCGCCGACGATGCCGCCGCGCAGGCGGCCACCAAGATCTCCAAGTCCACCGGCGCCGAGCCGTTCAAGAACCTCCTCGCCCGCCATCGGCCCGAGGCGATCCGCGTCCTCCTGCTCTCGACGCACTACCGCTCCCCGATCCACTTCGGCGAGGAGCCGCTCGGCGAGAGCGCTCGGGCGATGGAGGCCTTCGAACGGCTCTTTGCCCGCTACGCGCGGATCAGCGGCCGGACATTCTACGGACTGGCCTGCCGCGACCGGCGGGCCGGCGACGCGGCCGTGGCTGCCGCCGGCCCCGACGTCGGGCCGCTGCGCGACAAGTTCCTCGCCGCCATGGACGACGACTTCAACACGGCGATCGCCCTGGCGACGCTCTACGACCTCGTCCGCGTCGTCAACAAGTTCATCGACCAGCACGGCCTGGAGGCGAAGCAGCCGGCGGCGGAACTGGCCACGCTCGACGCGATGCTGCTCGTGCTCCGCGAACTGACGGGCGTGCTTGGCCTGTTCCTCGAGCCGCCGCGGGCGCAGGCCGGCGGCGCCGACGAGGGCCTCGTGGCGAAGCTCATGGAACTCGTCATCGAGATCCGGGCCAACGCCCGCAAGGCCAAGGACTTCGCCACTGCCGACCTGATCCGCGACCGGCTCACGGCCGCAGGCATCGCCCTCGAGGACCGGCCGGGGGGCACGGGCTGGACCCGCACCTCCTGATACGGCTCGCACTCGAGCCTCGCCCCCCAAACGATCCTGCTGAACCCATCGGATCGGGCGAGGCTGGCTATGCCCAGGAGCCGGCTTGAGCGGCCAAGTGAAGGCAGGATGCCGAAATGCAGGCCGGTCTGAGTGAGCGGATGCCACGCAGGCATCCGCGAACGTCCGGCGATGGGGCATGGGCAGCCCCGCCCAGCATCACGCGCGAGGTTCAATGTGCACGCGCATGAGACGACGGACAGCTCAGGACGCCGGCTGCACGACGGGCAGCGACACGGCCGCCGGCTCCGCCGCCGCCATGTCGCGGATCTCCTGCGAGATCTTCATCGAGCAGTACTTCGGTCCGCACATGCTGCAGAAGTGGGCGCTCTTGAACGTCTCCTGGGGGAGCGTCTCGTCGTGGTAGCGGCGGGCCGTCTCCGGGTCGAGGGCGAGGCGAAACTGCTCGTTCCAGTCGAAGTTGAACCGGGCACGCGACAGGGCGTCGTCGCGGACCCGGGCGTTCTTCCGGTGCCGGGCCAGATCGGCGGCGTGGGCGGCGATCTTGTAGGCGATCACCCCCTGCCTGACATCGTCGGCATCGGGGAGGCCGAGGTGCTCCTTGGGCGTCACGTAACAGAGCATCGCCGCGCCGCTCCAGCCGGCGAGCGCCGCACCGATGGCGCTTGTGATGTGGTCGTAGCCCGGCGCGATGTCGGTGACGAGCGGCCCGAGGACGTAGAACGGCGCCTCGTCGCACTCCTCCATCTGCCGCTTGACGTTCATGTCGATCTGGTCCATCGGCACGTGCCCCGGACCCTCGACCATCACCTGGCAGCCCTTCTTCCAGGCCCGCCGGGTCAGTTCGCCGAGGATGTGCAATTCGGCGAACTGCGCGGCGTCGCTGGCGTCGGCGATCGATCCCGGCCGGAGCCCGTCCCCGAGACTCCAGGTGACGTCGTATTCCCGGAAGATGTCGCACAGGTCCTCGAAGTGCGTGTACAGCGGGTTCTGTTGGCGGTGCGTCATCATCCAGCGGGCGATGAGCGCGCCGCCACGGCTGACGATGCCGGTGATCCGGTTCATCGTCAGGTGGAGGTGCTCCTGGAGCAGCCCGGCATGGACGGTCATGTAGTCCACGCCCTGTCGGGCCTGCCGTTCGCACATGTCGAGGAAGTGCTGCGGCCGCATCTCGTCGATGTCGCCGCCGAGTTCTTCGAGCATCTGGTAGATCGGCACCGTGCCGATCGGCACCGGCGAGGCGTCGATGATCGCCTGCCGAATGGTGTCGATGTCCTTGCCCGTGGACAGGTCCATGACGGTGTCGGCACCGTGGTGGACCGCCATGTGGAGCTTGTCGAGCTCGGTCCGCAGGTCGCTGGTCACGGCCGAATTGCCGATGTTGGCGTTGATCTTCGTGAGGGCGGCGATGCCGATGGCCATCGGCTCGAGCCGCTTGCCGAGGTGCACGCGGTTGGCAGGGATCACCATCCGGCCGCGGGCGACCTCGGCACGGATCAACTCCTCGGGGAGGTCCTCGCGGCCGGCGACGAACCGCATCTCGGGGGTGATTTCGTTGCTGCGGGCACGTTCGAACTGGGTCATGGAAGTCTCCGCGTCGACTGGAATCGAGAGAAATTCAGCGTAGCAGATCGTCGCCCGGCCGGCTTCCCCTCGGCGCCGAGCACGGTCAAAGCGTCTTCAGGTATTCGAGCAACGCCCGCTTCTCCTCCGCGGCCAGCGGGGCGGGAAAATCGTGGCCGGCGGCGCTCTTCCCCGGTCGCCCCGCGTCGAAGTAGCCGCGCCGGACGGACGGCGGCAGCCGCTCCGGGGGCATGGCGTCGAGCGCTTCCACCTCCAGCCCGACCCGCTCGGCGTCGTAGCCGGTCTCCGTCCGTCGCCAGACGGCCGGCCGCTCCGCCGGATTGAGCAGGTGCCAGAGCGTCGGCACCGAGCCGTTGTGGAGGTAGGGCGCCGTCGCCCAGATGCCGTCGAGCGGCGGGGCCACGTACCCGCCCCCGACCACGCGGGCCTCGACGTCGATGCCGGCCTTCCGCAACCCGTCAACGTCCGTGCCGAAATGGCCGAACCAGCTGGCATTGAGATCGTTGCGCTCGCGGGAAGTTAAGGCCGCCAGCCGCGTGCCGTCGGTGCCGACCTCGTCGTGCGGCACGAGCCGTTCCGGATACGCACCATCCACACCGTGGGTCCCATGGCACTCCGCGCAGTGCCGCGCGAAGATGCCTCGGCCCCGCGCCGCCAGATCGCGATCGATCGCCCCGGGCCAGCGCGGCGGCCGCAACGCCGCGATCCAGGCCTCGATGTCGCGGAAGTCCTCCTCCCACTCGCGAAACCGCTCCGGGCCGTTCTCCTTGACGAGCAGGAACTGCATCAGCATCCGGTGCCCCTTGGGGGCGAAGCCGTCGATATACAGCGTCCGTCGCTTCCGATAGTGCCACCAGGCGGGGGCGTCCATGTCGTGGTGGACGAGATCGAACCGTGGCGGCCGGGGAACGATCGCCAGATCGGCGTCGCGGTGGCGCATCAGTGCCACGCCGAAGATCACGGCGTTGGTGGTGCCGTTGGTCGTGCCCAGCGGGAGGAGCAGCGACCCGACGTCCATGTGGCCGAACGCCTTCCGCTGCCGTGTCTTCACGATGCGGACCTCCTCGGTGAGCGTCTCCAGCGCGAAGTTGGTGTTCGGCAGCCCGGGAACCGTCCGGCCGCCCACCTGCCCCTGGTGGCAGGCGAGGCAGCTCATGTGCCAGCCGCCATCGGCATCGACCGCATACTGGAGCGTCCGGGACGGGTCGGTCGGGTGCGGCAGGAGACCGTAGCGGGCCATCGCCAACCGACGCCGCTCGGCGATTCCCGCCCGCTCCGCCCGGCTCCGCAGCGGCTCCTCCCAGGTGGTCCAGAGCGCGTCGAATACCTCCTGGTCGAAGTCGGCCGGCAGGTAAGCGCGGTCGAGGAGCAGCCGGTGGCCGCGGGCGGCGTCGCCGCCGGCCGCGGCCGCGTGCCAGTGCGCCCCGCAGGCGACGAGCATGATTAGCCACCCGACGCGGATGCCGGATCGCTCGATTCGGAGAAGGTTCATGGCATACTGGCCTCGCGGGTCCACGCGTCGACCAGTATAGGCGGGCACGCCGCGTGGACCGCCCCGCCCTCCGCCCTCCCCGCTCTCTCCGCCCCATGCCCACCGTCAATCCCATCCTGATCCCCGAACTGCGGGCGATGCTCGCCGAGGGGGACGTGGCCGGCCTGCGCGAGGTGGCCGCGGAACTCCATCCGGCCACGGTGGCCGAGTTCACCGAGGGCCTCGACGACCGCGAACTGTGGCGAGCGCTGGAGGCGGCACCCGTCGACCGGCAGGCGGAGATCTTTCCCTACTACCCGCTCGCCCGGCAGGTCGACCTCGTCAAGGCGGGCGGCCGCGAGCACCTCGGAACGCTGCTCGAGCACATGGCCCCGGACAACCGGGCGGACCTGCTCCGCGCCCTCGACCCCGACCTCGTCGAGGAGATCCTGCCGCTCGTGGCCAAGGCCGAGCGGCACGACATCCGCATGCTCCTCTCCTGCCCGGAGGGCTCGGCCGGCGCGCTGAT
This sequence comes from Planctomycetia bacterium, assembly GCA_014192425.1. Taxonomy (NCBI): domain Bacteria; kingdom Pseudomonadati; phylum Planctomycetota; class Planctomycetia; species Planctomycetia bacterium. The sequence continues at coordinate 20,120 of BJHK01000030.1, forward strand.
GACGACCGAATACGCGTCGCTCCCGGCGGACGTCACGGCCGGGGAGGCGATCGCCCGGCTCCGCTCCCAGGCCCCGAACAGCGAATCGATCTACTACATCTACGTCCTCGACGCCGACCGCCGCCTGCTCGGCTTCGTGTCGCTCCGCGACCTGATCCTCGCCCGCCCCACGGCCCTCGTCTCCGACCTCATGCAGCGCGACCCGATCAGCGTCCGCGTCGAGGAGCCGCGCGAGCAGGTCGTGGAGAAACTGGCCCGCTTCGACTTCATCGCCATCCCCGTGGTGGACGATCATGACCGGCTGGTCGGCATCGTCACGCACGACGACGTCCTCGACGCAGTCCGCCAGGAGGCCACCGACGAGGCGCAGCGGATCGCCGCCATCTCGCCCCTCGGCGCCGGCTACCTCGAGGCGGCGATCGTCTCGATGACCTGGAAGCGGGGCGTCTGGCTGGCGATCCTGTTCGCCACGGCCGCCGTCACGGCGATGGTGCTGGCGAAGTGGCGGTCGCCGCACGCCTGGCTGGTGGCCTTCATCCCTCTGGTGATCGCCAGCGGCGGCAACTCCGGCAACCAGTCGGCCACGCTCGTGATCACGGCGCTCTCCACGGGCGACTGCACGCTCGGCGACTGGCCGCGGATCCTGCGGCGTGAACTGGCCCTCGGCCTGCTCCTCGGCGGCCTGCTGGCTATTCCGGGCTACTGCCTGGCGCTGGTCTACGCGCCGACGCCGGCGGCGGCGCTGGTGATCCCGCTCACGGTCCTCGGCGTCGTCCTGATGGGGACGCTCGTCGGTTCCGCCCTGCCGCTCCTGTTCCGCTCGCTCGGCCTCGACCCGGCCCTGATGAGCAACCCGTTCGTATCGGCGATCGTCGACATCGTCGGCCTCGTGCTCTACATGGGCATCGCGCTGGCAGTCCTCGGCGGCTGACCGGCGGCGGGTCGGGGCAGCGCGTGAGCCGCGTCAGATCGCGGCGGTACCGCTGATCGACCGGCCCACGGCACCGGCCACCCGCCGGCAGACCTCCATCATCCGCGCGAAGGCGGGGAGGTCGAGCGTCTGGCCGCCGTCGCTCGCCGCCGACCGCGGGTCGGGATGGACCTCGACGATCAGGCCGTCGGCGCCGGCGGCGACGCTCGCCGCCGCCATGCTCTCGACCAGGTTCGCATGCCCCGTGCCGTGCGAGGGGTCGACGACGACGGGCAGGTGGGTGCGGGCATGCAGCCAGGGCACCGTCGCCAGCGGGAGCGTGAACCGGGTGTGGGTCTCGAACGTGCGGATTCCGCGCTCGCAGAGCATCACCTGGCGGTTGCCGGCGTCGAGGATGTACTCCGCTGCGAGGAGCAGTTCCTCGACCGTGGCCGCCGGGCCGCGCTTGAGGAGCACCGGCGTCTGCGTCCGCCCCGCGGCCTCGAGGAGCCGGTAGTTCTGCATGTTGCGGGCCCCGATCTGGAGCACGTCGGCATACCGCGAGACGAGCGGCACGTCCTCGGGCGACACCACCTCCGTGACGATCGCCAGCCCGGTCTCCGCGCGGGCCTCGGCGAGCAGCTCCAGCCCCCGCTCCTTCAGGCCCTGGAAGCTGTAGGGGCTCGTCCGCGGCTTGAACGCACCGCCGCGCAGCGCGGTCGCGCCCGCCGCCTTCACGCCCCGGGCCGCGGCCACGATCTGCTCCCGGCTCTCCACCGAGCAGGGCCCGGCGATCACGCCCACGTTGCTGCCGCCGACCACCAGCGACCCGGCGCGGATGACGGTCGGCTCTGCCTGCACCTCGCGGCTGGCCACCTTGTAGGGAGCGAGGATCGGCAGCACCGCGGCCACGCCCGGCAGCGTGTCCATGCCCTCCGTCGCCGAGCCGCGCTCGTCGCCGACGACCGCCACTACGGTTCGCTCGGTGCCCACGATGACGTGGGGCCGCAGGCCCCGGGACTCGACCCTGCCGACGACGTGGTCGAGCTGCTGCCGCGTAGCGTCCGCCTGCATCACGATGATCATGGAATGCCCTTCTCGCCGCGGTTGGCCGCGGCCGCCTTGGTGGTGATTTCGACCGACTCGACGTCCCCCTCCCTGCGGATCACATACACGAGCCGGCCCGCCGGGTCGGCCTTGGCGAGGATCGTCAACAGGATCGCCTCCGCTGGCCGGTCGCGCTCCTCGAGGGCGAACGACTGGTTCTTGGTGATCCCCTCGAGCTGCAGGTCGGGGCCACGGATCTCGATCGGCACCCCGATCTCCTCGGCGACCATCTGAATCGACTTCTCCAGCGTCTCCTTGGCGAACACGAGCGACATGCGGTTCCTGAGCCGGGCGGCGACCCCGGCGGCCATCACCGGCTCCGCCGGCTGCGGCATGGCCACGGCATCCCCCTGGGCGAGCGCCAGTTCCGCGGCCAGCGCCAGGTTGTGGGCCGCACGCGGCGGCAGGTAGGCGTTGATCACTGCCCCCCGGCCCTCGGCTCCGGACCTCAGGTTCGCAGCCAGCACCCGAAGCATCGCCGGCAGCCGGAGCACGAGCGTCCGGCCGTAGGGATCGGGGTCGAGGGCTGCGCAGTACTGTTCCACGTCGTCCGGCATGCGGCCGAGCGCCGCGGCGAACTGCGGCGCCAGCTTCACTGCCGGCCGCTCCGCCGTCGCCACCGCGTCGAATTCCACGTAGACCGCGTCGCCGAAATGCAGCGACAGGGCCGCGGCCCGGACCGCGTCTCCGAAGAACATGGCCAGCGGGGTCACGAGCCGCGCCAGCGGCCCGGCCAGCATGCCGCGGCCGTCATGGACGAGATAGTGGGGCGAGCCCAAGAGCGTGACGTGGCGGCTGGCGTCGAGCATGCCGACGAGCGTCTCGGTGTCGCGCGGCAGGCTCACGGCAAGCCCGGAAACGCCGCGATTGGCCTGCCACTCGCCGATGATCGCGCGCAGCAGCGGCTCGGGCGCGGCGACCAGCGTTCGCGACTCACCCACGGCGGGGATCCAGAAGCAGAGCCGCGGCCCCTTGAAGACGTTCTCCCCGTCGATGGTCAGCGGCTCCGTCCTGCCCCACGCAGCCGCCCGGGCGGCCTCGTCGGCCGGCAGGCTGCGCCCGGCCGCGATCCGGAATGCATAGCTGCCCACGACATCGTCCCCCTGGCCGGGTTGCCAGGCGGCCTGCAGCGACTCGATCGCATCCCACGGGACGCCGCACACCGCTGCAGCCGACGCGATACCGGCCTCGGCCGCCGGACCGAGCGATTTCACGAACAACCGCCCCTCTGCGGCGGCATCGATCTCGGCCGGACGGACGAGGAGGACCAGATCCGCGCCGGGCGGAAGGTAGGCGAGCGTCGGTGGCGGCCCCGACGTTGGCGACGCCCAGGGGAGCGACTGGTCGTCGACGACGATCTGGCGTGCCGCCGGTTGCACGGTGTCGTTCGTCGCTCGATCGCGCGGCGGGGCGTCATTCGGCTGCCCGGCATCGGCTGGGGAAGCGACCGGCGGCGTTTCCGAATCCGCCGGCACACCCTGCCGCTTCGGCGGCGGTCTGTCCCTGCCCGCGACGTCGCGCACGTCGCGGTCCCTGCGTCCGATGAACTGCGGAACCACGAACGCGAAGGCGACCAGCGCCAGCAGGGCGGGTAGCGTCACGGCGACGATCTGCCGCTGCAGGGATCGCCCGATTCGGCGCCGGGATGTTCCGGCTCCGCCTGCCGCGCCGCCACCACGGGCCTCGACTGCCCCAGGCCAGCCCGGTTTCTCCGGCTCGGGGGCCGGCACGCCGATCTCACCGGGAAGAGCCTGGCCGGCGCCACCGGGAAGAGCCTCGCCGGCGCCATCGGGTACCGCATGGGCGGCGGCCGCGGCGGCCGAAGGCCCCGAATCGTGGTCCTCTGCCGCCTCCTCGTCCGGCGTGAGTCCGCAGCACGCGGCGATCGCGTCCGCGGCATCCGCGGCCGTCTGGTAGCGGGCTTCCGGGTCGCGGGTCGTCATGTAGGAGACGAGCGTCGCGATCTCCGGCGGCACACCCGACTCGGCCGTGATCGGCTCGAGGCCCGAGAAGGCCGCCTTCTTCAACGTCTCCTGCGGGTCGCCGTTCCAGCCCGGCGGCCGACCGACGAGCAGCGTGTGAAGCAGGCAGCCGAGCGCGTAGACATCGGACCGCGGATCGCAGGGCTGGTCGGGGAGCAGCAGTTCCGGAGCGACGAACGCCGCCCGGCTGCCGAGCGCGGCGATCTCCTCGTCGGTGCCGATGGCGGGCCGCAGCACCACGGTGTGGGGGTCGCCGACGAGCGGATACTGGAGCAGGCGGACCCGGCCGGTGCGTTCGTCGGCACCGCGCGGCGCGGGCTCGCGGATCAGCGCGTCGAGCGAAATCGCCCCGTGCACGCCCCCCGCCGCATGCAGTTGCGCGACGGCCCGGCAGGCGCGGGCCACGACGAGCGCCGCGTCGCGGGGCGGCAGCGGCCCCAGCCGCTGAAGTTCGTCGGCGACGGGCCGTCCCGGCGCCGCCTCGCAGACGATGAACCGGCTTCCGGCGGCCTGCTCCAGGGCCCACGTCCGCGTCAGGAGCGGATGGGTCGCCCGGTGCGCGGCCGTGGTCTTGCGGACGATCTCGGTCCAGACCTCGACGTTGCGGCAGAGCCTGGCATTGAGCAGCATCAGGCTGACGAAACGCCCCGAGGGGTCGTAGCGGGCCGAGAACAGCAGCCCGTCGCCGCGCCGGTCGCGCCGGTCGAGCAGCCGGTAGTCGCCGAGGAACAACGGTCCCGGCTCGTCCGCCGCCAGCCGCCGCACCTGCCAGCGGGTCAGCGTGCCCTGGCGGACGAGCCACTGAGCGATCGCCGGGACGTTCTCCAGGTCGGCGCTGGGAACGGTCGCATCGTGGGCATGCCGCAGCGCGGCGAAGGTCTCCGCGTCGACGAGTCCGCTCCGGGACAGGCGATTCCAGAATGCTTCGTGCGCGGAGGCGGGCATGACGGGACTCCAAACCCCCAATGTAACGTCCCGAGGGGCCGCCTGTCCCGGCGTCGCGCTTGTGAGCGGGGGAACCGGCCCGATACCATGCCGGTCCCGAGGCCGCCGGGCATCGGCAGCGTCAAGCACCAGCCCACCGGGACACCCATGCGGAGCGCAGCGATGCGGGCCAGCGACGCGACCCAGATGTACTTCGACCGGGCTGCCGACCAGCTCGACCTTGCGGCCGATATGCGCCGGCTGCTGCTCACCGCCAAGCGCGAGGTGCAGGTGCAGATTCCCATCGAGCGGGATTCCGGCGAACTCGCCACCTTCATCGGCTACCGCGTGCAGCACAACGACGCCCGCGGCCCGATGAAGGGGGGCCTGCGCTACCATCCGCAGGTCGACCTCGACGAGGTGCGGGCGCTCGCCGCCCTCATGACCTGGAAGACCGCCGTTGTCGACATTCCCTACGGCGGCGCCAAGGGGGGCATGGCGATCGACCCGGCAGGCTTCTCGCAGCGGGAACTGGAGCGGCTCACGCGGCGGTTCGTCGACGCGATCCACGACCTGTTCGGGCCCGACGTCGACATCCCCGCACCCGACATGGGCACGAGCGGCGACGTGATGGCCTGGATCATGAACCAGTACGGGAAGTACCACGGCTTCTCGCCGGCCTGCGTGACGGGCAAGCCGGTCGAGTACCACGGCATCCCGGGACGCGAGGAGGCGACCGGCCGCGGCGTCGGCAGCCTGACGCTCAAGCTCCTCAGCCGGCTCGGCCGGCGGATCCCCGGCACGCGGGTCGCGATCCAGGGCTTCGGCAACGTCGGCAGCCACACGGCGAAGTTCCTCCACGACGCCGAGTGCCGCATCGTGGCGGTGAGCGATGCCGGCGGTGGGTTTCACCGGGCCGAGGGCTTCGACGTCCTCGAACTGCTCCGTCATGCCCACGCCCATGGCGGCCGGCTCGCCGGCTTCACGGGGGGCGATCCGCTCACCAACGCCGAGCTGCTCGCCTGCGACTGCGACGTGCTCGTCCCGGCGGCGCTGGGGGGCGTGATTACCGCTGCCAATGCCGCCTCCATCAGGGCCCCGATCGTCGTCGAGGGGGCAAACGCGCCGACGGAGCCCGACGCCGACGCGATCCTCGAGTCACGCGGGATCGTGGTGCTTCCCGACATCCTCGCCAATGCCGGCGGCGTGACGGCGAGCTGGTTCGAGTGGGTACAGAACCGGCAGCACTACCAATGGGGCATCAACCGGGTCCGACAGGAGCTCGACCGGATCCTCGGGGAGGCCTTCGAGCAGGTCTGGCAGCTCTCCACGAGCCGCCGCGTGCCGCTGCGGACGGCGGCCTACATGGTGGGCGTCGGCCGCGTCGCCCGGGCCACGGCCCTCGGCGGCATCGCCTGACCGAGACACGCGTGATCCCCGCAAACCAAGCGGGAGTCCGGAAGTGGCGTCCCGGAACCCGGGAGCCGGCGTCAACTGCCCGGCGAAGGTGGGCAGCAATCCGGCTCAAGCGGATTGGTGAGCCGGATCGCAGGCAGGTCCGAGCCTGGCGACGCATTCCTGGTCTCCCGAAATGACATGCGTTGCCTTTCCTTCGAGTCTTGTCGATCGGCGTACACACCGCGTTCGTTGCGGTGCGTGCCTGAGGCCGCTTCTCGCCGTAGGTGGCGATGCGGTCGAATGCGTCGTAGGTGAAGTTGCATTCGACCTCGGCCTTGCCGGCGCTGTCGGCATGCGTCAGCGACGTGAGCCGGCCGGTGGTGGGCGCGAATATCGACGTGCCGAAGTCAGGTCGCATCTAGGATTTGCTGGGAATCGGCTCCCGTCCCGGATTTCCCCTCAGGCGGATTTCGACTCGCCGCTCTTCGAGCCGAAGGTCAACAGCATTGACTCGCCAGGAGTCGTCGAGGCCCAGAAGACGGCCATAGTGCGTGGAACGTGTGTCCATCCCGCCAATCTACGGCACGGATGCCCAGGAAACGACTGGCCTGTGCCACGAAATTCCCCGAAGAACCAGTTGTAATCGAGCCCGCCGGGCGCGAGCCTAAAGTTCATCGGCGCCGAGGTGGTCGTCTGGGACGCACCGGTGGCGTCCGCCATTCGTGCCAGCCACCAAATCTGGGCGATCTACGCAGGGCAGTTGCCTGGCTTCTCCAGATTTGGTGGCTGGCACCTTTATCCCCTCTTTCCCCTCCCGATGGTACGATGTGAAGGTTACAGTTTCGTCCACGGCACCCAAGGCAACCAAGATGCGAATCGAAGTTCAGCGAGAGGAAGATCAGCGTTGGCTTGCCGAGGTGCTCGACCTACCGGGCGTGATGGCCTACGGCGACACACGTGACCAAGCCGTGGTAAAGGCCGAAGCGCTTGCCCTCCGAGTGATTGCCGACCGCATCGATCACGGTGAATCGATCCCGGAACTTGACGACCTGTTCGTGGTGTCGGCGTGAGTAGCTGGCCGGCGGCGAAAGCTCGCCGAGTTTTCGCCGCGTTGTTGCAGATCGGCTGGTCAGTCAAGCGGCAGGCCAGCGGGTCTCATAGGGTGTTGTCGAATCCCCGGCTGGCCCGATTATGTGTTCGCATTCCACGAAGGTGAAGAGATCGGCCCTCGAATGCTCGCTCGCATCGGGAGACGAACGGGCTTGCAGCCAAGCGACCTCTGATCTGTAGTCATTCACACGGGTGCACGAAGTCGGTGTCCTACCCAAGCCTCGTTGTCTGGCCCTCGGCGTCGGTGACGCTGTCGAACCGCTGCACCGGGCCGGCATACGTGAAACTCGTGACGATGCCCCCGGCTGATTCGACCCCGGATCGGGCTCGGTGATCTGCATGAGGTTCCCGCCGACGACCGACACGCTCGTCATCCGCCCCGCAAAATCCTTTATCGCCTCGAGCGCCTTGTTTGCGTAGCGATAGGTCCAGACGAGCCCAACCTGGGTGGTGATCGTCTCCACCTCGTCGACCACGCCATCAAGATCCTTGTCGGCGTAGGTGTAGGCGACGCGGTTCTCGTTGCGGTCGGTCAGCGAAGAAGTTGGCAGGTGCCAACATCGGCAACCCAGCGAGTTACCCAGATTTGGTGGCTGTCACCTTTTTCTCTGCCTTGCTTCTCCAGATTTGGTGGCTGGCACCTTTATCCGTTCGGCCAGCGGCAGTTGCGTCTCCAGGGCCACGATCGGCCGCAGGTTGTCGTTGCTCGGGAATCGGCTCCCGTCCCGGATTTCCCCCGCTGGGTCACTCGCAAGACTCAAGTGTGACCCGTATTAGACGTGTTCGAGCACCGCGAAATATGCTTCGCAGCCCTTCAGGCTATCGCTATCAAACGCCAACTCTTGCGAAGTCTCGACGGACCGGATGTTCGGAACCCGGCCTCGCGACCGCTCGCAGTCAATCTTAATCGCCCCGACCGATCGACCATCTACCGACAGGTCATAAGTTCCGGCTGAAATCTCTTTCGGCCCTTCGACCACTTTCCCAACAAAAATCGTCGATCCATTCTTAAAATGAAACACGTCCTGAATCAACATTCGAAATGGTTCGTTGTTCATTACGTTGTCGCCTCGTTCTTGGTTACAGTCCCGCTTCCATGAGTTGACGCAGGATGTCAACATCTTGGTCTCCAAGGCCAAGTAGTTTTCGATGCCGGATCATGAAGTCTTTGACATGTCGTTCCGCACCGCCGGTCCCAAGACGTTCAATGATGCCAAGTCGGTACTGAGTACCGTGCAAGAACTCTTCCAGCACCGCAGCTTTGCCTGGATTCTGACGCAGCAGAATATGGGTCATGCTTTCCCCACCAACATTGGCTTCGGCACCGATGAAATCGAGGTAACGCGCTTCCTCGGAACCCTCTTGCACGATCTTGATTATCCTGCCCTTCGCTCGAATCGTATCCAGAAGTTCCGGTCTAGCACGCTCGACGCTATTCAACTTGCTGGAACTCCGAAGCACTGCACTGTTTGGCCCTCGCGCCGCCAACGCCTGCCGCGCTGCTCCAACTATACCTACTCCAGCCGCCACCCCTGCGCCAAACGCTCCGGCGTACACCGATCGCGAAACGCTGTATTCGGCGGGAGCCTGCACCCCGACCGCCATGGCGGCCAGTTGGCCGGATTGATCCCCCGCAAACCCTCCTGCAAACCCCGACACGACCGCCGTAGCGGTCGTTCCCAGTGCGGATGTGCCGAAGGAAGCGGCCACCATTCGGGCACCGCCCAAGGCCACGCCGGCGCCGACGGCACCGCCGATGGCACCTTCGATCGTCCCCTGAACCAATCCCCTGCCGTAGCCGCCCCAGTCCACCTTGGCGCCCGGCGTAAACAGGTTGCCCCGGCTTGCGGACTGTGCTCCGGCTGCGATGG